>JAJPZY010000086.1 GCA_021204085.1 Clostridiales bacterium
ATCAACTTATCATAGAAGATCTGATATATTTACAGAAATAAATTCACACACTCGAGTGGTTTGCTTCCATGTTTACGGAGGATGAAACCATCGCACTCTACTGCAGCCAATATCTGCGCATCTGCATGGTCTTCTGCCTCGGAACGTTTATCAGCACCATGTACCAGCGTTTCCTTCAGGCTGTGGGATACACATTTGAAAGCATGCTGTCTCTGGTTGCGGGAGCCGTTACCAACCTGATTCTGGATCCCATCCTGATTTTCGGACTCTCAGGCGCACCCGCACTCGGAATCCGCGGCGCGGCCATCGCAACCGTGATCGGCCAATGGGTCTCCGCAGTCGTGGCCATCCTCTTAAATCAGGTTCGCAACCCCCTGATTCGGGTAAAATTCATCGGCTACCGCCCGGATAAAAGAGTCTTTCTTCAGATTTATACCGTCGGACTTCCCACCATCATCACACAGGCCATCGGCAGCGTCATGGTAACCGCGGTCAACGCCATTCTCATGCCGTTTTCCTCTACAGCGGTGGCTTTTTTCGGTGTGTATTATAAGCTCCAAAACTTCCTCTTCATGCCAATGAATGGTCTTGGACAGGCGGCCATTCCCATTGTCGGGTATAACTACGGCGCGAAAAACCCGGATCGAATCCGACAGCTTTATAAAAACATCCTTCCCATCGCTGTCGTTTTTTCCGTCGCAGCCACTATCGTCTTTCTGGTGCTGCCCGGTCCCCTGCTGTCATTATTCTCGGCAAGCGAAGAAATGCTGGCACTTGGGATTCCCGCCCTGCGCATTATATCCGTGACCTTTGTATTTGCCTCAGTTACCATGGTTCTCGGCTATTCTGCTTCCGGCATAGGCAACGGCATCGTCAACATGCTCGGCACCGCCATACGGCAGCTGATCCTGCTGGTACCTGCGCTTTACCTTTTTTCAAAATATTTCGGCATTTCACACGCCTGGTATGCATTCTGGATTGCCGAGGCTGCCGCAACTCTGTATGCCGTCATCGCTACAATACACGAGTTAAAAAAGAAAAAGATTATATCCCGGCAAAAAATGCAATCATAAACAAAGAAACAGAGCAAACCTTTCTCTTTACATTCAATTCAGGTAAAACATAGCTTGACTATATACCGATGTATCGGTATAATGTAAGAGTCAAGGAGCATTTATGTCATGTTAAAGGACTACCTGAAAAAAAGAAACCTATCCTTATACCATTTGGCCAAAGTCTCCGCTGTTCCGTACAGCACAGTCAATGATCTAGCGAACAACAGAGTTTTTGCCGAAAACTGCAAGGCCGGCGTCATCCGCCGCATAGCTGCCGCGCTTCAGATCAGCATGGAAGAATTGCTCAATATCTGTGATGAAACTACTCCTGTCGAGACAGACCACGGCTCCGTGAATGCTCGAATTTTTGCCAGGAACAAAATCTATTATGTTGAATTTTCTTATGACGGAAAGACTTATAAAAAGGAGCTTTGTTCCTTAAACAGAGATTGTGCATTTTTTGTAAATGACTTTGCAGCATGGGAAATCGACGACCTGATTTCTCGAAAAGAACTGGAGGTGGTTATGGATGAATTATCTCATCATGCGTAAAAATGACCCGATCGCAGCGGCGCAGTTTTCCGAAGATGGTTCTATGATCCGGTATTCCGGACAGATTTTGCACCCGGAGCTTGCACCGCTGCAGTCAAGAGTATCCTCAGGCTGGCTTCGCGACTGGTGGAAAGCACGCTCCATTCCGATCAGTCAGGGGAAGGTTTCTGAAATGCTGCAAAAAAAGGGGCTGCTTGGTCCGGAGGATTTCCTTATCAAAAATCTCGGCTTAAGCCTGACAGATTACTACTGGATCAAACCGGCCATTTCAGATCTGACCTGGGAGGATGTAAACCTGTTTGATAATGATTTCCAGGAAAACCTGCTCACCGATCAGCCGGAGCCAGGCACTTCTCCCGAATTTACACCCAACAGTTCCCTTCAGGGGCAGTTAGAAAAAACCTGGACAATTACAGAGAACGGCGACCGCATCCTCATAAAAGGAAACCGCACTCACTTATCTGCCGAAAGCATAAATGAAGTCATCGCATCAGAGTTTCATCTCAGACAGGGATATGACAACTATACTCCGTACAGCCTGATGCCTATCAAAGGGAAGGAATATGATTTCGGCTGCTATTCAAAAATGTTTACCAGTCAACAGGCAGAACTGGTATCTGCTTACGCTGTCGTCACCTCCGAAAAACAGCCGGGCGACAAATCTTCTTACGAGCACTTCATCACTGTCTGCGGCACGCACGGTATGGATACAGAACTGCTGCGCAGAGATCTGGAATACCAGATTATGGCAGATTTTATCCTTTCCAACCGTGACCGCCATTTAAGCAATGTCTCTGTTATCCGTGATGCGGACACTCTGGATTTTCTCCGGATGGCGCCCATCTATGACAGCGGAAAAAGTCTCTTTGTCGATGCCGAAGTTCCTTCCTCCGAAAACAACCTGCTCAGGATTCAGACACAGAGTTTTGCCTCCTCAGAGTTAAAACTTCTGTCCTATGTAACCGACCGCTCTTTGATTGATATCGCAAAATTGCCCTCCGCAGATTATATTCGCAAAATGTATCAGCTCGACTCTCAGGAGGATCCGGAACGAATCGAACGGATTGTAAAAGGATATGAGAAAAAGGTCGCTTTGTTTGAAGCTTTTCAGAACGGAGAAGATTTGAAAAAACGAGTGGTTTCAAAATATCTTTAATTTCATCTTCTTTCATTTCAAAGGAATGAAGCCCGGAACGGTTTAACCTGCCGTTTCCGGGCTTCATTTTTCATTTTTGTTACAATTTTTCACCCGTGTCACAAAATCGCACAATTATGCAAAACTGTAAATTTGATTTTCAGATAAAGCTGATAGAATACATTGCAATAGATTTGACAGCATAACCCCTCAAAAAAGCATGTGTTAAGAAAGAAGAGTAACGCCGATATTTCCTGCTTCACTCCGTCCGCAGCGCCTCCACGGGATTGCTCTTCGCCGCTTTTCTCGACGGCAGCATCCCGGCGAGAAGCGTCAGTGCAATACTCAGGGCAATCAGCAGCCCCGCGTATCGAAGCGGGAGATGCGCACTCAGCTCCATGATGCCGGAGTAATTGTGTATGATTTGGTTGATCGGATAGATCAGCGCCAAAGTCAGGCCGACGCCCAGCAGCCCCGCCGCCAGCCCGATAATCCCGGTTTCCGCATTGAACACCTGGGAAATATTGTGGCGGGAGGCGCCGATGGCCCGCAGAATCCCGATCTCCTGCCTCCTCTCCAGCACACTGATATATGTGATGACACCGATCATAATAGATGAAACCACCAGAGAAATCGCCACAAAAGCAATCAGCACGTAGCTTAAAATATTCACGATCTGTGTGACCATGGACATCAGGCTGCCCACGGAATCTGAGAAGGTGATAACCTTGTCCTCCTCTCCCGCCTCAGCCATCCGGTCATTATAGTCATTTAAGATCTCGATCACCGCATCTTTACATTCAAAATCCCTCGGATAAATACTGATGCTGTCCGGAGCGGAAAAATCCGTATACCCCAGCGATTCCAGATTGCCCTCATAAGAAGTCGTATCGGAGGACAAAAGAGACGACAGGATATCGGACAGGTCGGAAATATCCATATCTACGGTAAATGCATCGATCAGCGCCTCGGTGTCAATACTGACCGCATCTGCCAGCGCAGTTTCCAGCTGACTCACATTTGCAGACAGCTCTTCCTGAATTGCTTCACTGAGCTGAGAAGAAACCTGCTCTGCAGCCTGAGAAATCTGAGATTCCAGCTGGTCGGAAACGCTCTCCATCACCGATGCGGCCGCCTCCTCCATATAATCTTCCATATAATTTTGGATTGCCGCCGATATCTGATCCTCCAGACTATCGGTATCAATCATACTTGCCAGCCCATTCGCCAATATCTCCTGCGCAGCATCCGTCTTAAGATACTCCGCAAAATAATCGCTGATACTGCCCGGATCCGGCACAGAGCTGTCCGCCGCCGCGTAAATCCCGTACCCGTTGACAAGATCCGTTGTCAGACTGCTAAGCTGCTCCCGTGAAATGGTCATATCAGACAGGTCAAACTGCAGGTTCGACGCCGCCCATGTATTCAAAATCTCCTGTGCGCGGGATGTTTCCAGATATTCATCCAAATACTCACTCATCTGCGAGATATCCGTATATCCCTGTTCTGCGGCATAAGACTGAAAATCGGTCAGCACATCCGTGATCAATGTCTGAAGCTGATCCGTGGATATCTGCAGACCCCCGTTTTCCTCAATGATTTCCAGCATATGCTCCATCAAAATGTCCTGCGCAGCATCGGTCTGAAGATAAGCAAGAAATGCATCTCCCAGCTGCGTCACATCCGCCTGACTATTTCCGGATACATAAGAAAGGTAGCCATCCAACAGATCCGAAGCAATCTGACTCATATCGTCGCCTGACACCGTGAGATCCAGACTGCTGATCAACTCCGACAGGCTGATATCGTCCGTATCCGGCAGTTCCAGATCAATGGCGCTTAAATCCACCATCTCCGACAAATCAATGGACGAAGTACTGCCGGATCCCAGAGAATCAGATAAATCGGAAGAAATCGATCCGAACCGATCCGTTAAGACACTTTCATCCACCGTAATCACATCCTGAAAAAGGTCTTCATCCACGTCAAAAAGAGCGCTCAGGTCAAAGCTGTCGTCATCCTCCTCCTCACCAAAAGGTTCGTTGGTAAAAACATTGATGTCCGGGTTGGCCAGCTGCTGCTGTACGATCTCGCTCTCCGCCGCTTCCTCCGCTAGATGCTCAATCAGGGACGGCAGGTAATTGATGCCGTGGCTCAGAATCTCACTGTCGGTGTCTTCGTTTACACTCACAACACCGACGATCGTCAGCTCTTCCCCGTTATACACCAGCTCCTGTATGTAAGACTCATCCTCCGACTTGTCGCTCCAGATCTGATACTGGCTGTCATAAGCATAAAAATCGGTACTGTTTACCACTTTAAAGGTGACCCCGAGGAAATCATCGTAAGAATACGTACCCGTAATTTCCGGCTGCTCTACGGTATCTCCTTCGATAAACTGAGAGATCATTCCCTCCAGATCAGCCGTATCCTCAAAGCCCGTAACATACAGCGCCAGGTCCGTGGTTCCTCCCTCCGAATCCATCACCATGACACATTCATTCCAGCTTTCCGGCCACCGTCCGGCGAGAACGGTATAGCTGTCCTTATACAGATCGTCTAATTCCGGCAGCTGGGTAAAAACATCCGTATCCACAATCGACGACATAATAGAATTCGCACTTGTGGTAGAGCCAAATCCCAGCGCATCAAAAAAGTGATCCGGGTGCACCTGCACCACATCTTCCGTGTTATCCTGGTAAATCTGCGGCGTGATGCCGTAATCGTACTCAATATCAAAAACGAGATCCTCGATCCCGCTCTCACCGCTTTCCAGATATTCTTTCAGCGAAGCCAGATCATTCGACGCCTGCCCCGTAAAAATATTGTAAATCAGCGCCGTAATATCAACGGTGTCAGAGGCGGAGCTTCCCGACATCTGAGCAGAATCCGCATCGGTCTCACTTTCACCCGTGCCAAGCGCGGAGGAAGTCCCGCTCCTTGCAGAGACATAGGCAGTCACATCATAGTAAGCCTGCTCAATCTCCAGCGGATATTCCGTCGCCATCTGCGCTTCCAGCACATTCACATAAGCATTCACACCGGAGGAAATCGCCAGAATCAAAGCGATACCGATAATACCGATTGAGCCTGCAAAAGCAGTCAGCAGCGTCCGGGCTTTTTTCGTCCGTAAATTATTGAAACTTAAGAGCATAGCCGTCCCCGGAGCCATCGATGACCGCCCCATGTTTGCGTGAATGACTGACCGGTCGGTATACTCTGTCTCCGGTTCATACGGGTCGGAATCCGCGCAGATCTTCCCATCCTTTAACCGGACAATCCGCGTTGCATACTCTTCCGCCAGCTCCGGATTGTGCGTTACCATCACGACCAGACGGCTCTTTGCTACCTCTTTGAGCAACTCCATCACCTGCAGGCTGGTATCGCTGTCTAAAGCCCCCGTCGGCTCATCCGCCAGCAGAATATCCGGGTTGTTGATCAGGGCGCGGGCGATCGCTACCCGCTGCATCTGGCCGCCGGAAAGCTGCGCCGGACGCTTTTCCGCCTGATCTGCAAGCCCCACCTGCGCCAGCGCATCCATCGCCCGCTTCCGCCGCTGCGCACGGCTGACGCCGGAGATCGTCAGCGCCAGCTCCACATTAGACAGTACTGTCTGGTGCGGGATCAGGTTGTAGCTCTGAAACACAAAGCCGATGGTATGGTTTCGGTAAGAATCCCAATCCCGATCCGTATATTCTTCTGTGGAAACTCCGTTGATGATCAGATCGCCGCTGTCATAGTGATCCAGACCGCCGATGACATTTAAAAGCGTCGTCTTTCCGGAACCGCTGGGTCCGAGAATCGCCACGAACTCGTTGTCCCTTAAGCTTAAAGTCACATCATCCAGCGCCTTCTGCGTTAGCTTTCCGGTCTGATAAGTCTTACAAATATGACGAATCTGCAGCATGAGTATACCCTCTTTCTACCTGCCTGCACAGCATTTACAAGCCTGACCCTGAATGGTTACGGCAATTTCATTTTCATTCGAAATCATTATGTCACCTGTTATATAAATCATAACAAAATTGGCACAAATAGTCATTATCGGAATTATAAACTATTTCTAAAACTATTTAATAATTGATGCAGCTGTTCTGCCGGAAAAAAAGTTCAAGGGGGATTTGTGTTAGATATGAAATATAATAAGCGGGGATTTGCGTCAAATTTGCGTTTACATGAACGGGGATTTGCGTTATATTGCATCTTGAGAAGTGATAATATATGATAAAACCGTTTTTAAACGAAAATTACAAGGGATATATTCATTCCCAGTGAGGAACATGAATATGCATACATATGAAAAAGAAAATCTGAACCGCCTGCGCGCCGGACTGGCGGAATGCACGGTCCTCCTGAAAAAAGACGGCCGATTTCCGCTGACTTCGCCCTGTAAAATTGCAGCTTATGGCAGCGGTGTCCGCCATACGATTAAGGGCGGCACCGGCTCCGGCGAAGTCAATTCCCGCTTCTTTGTAACGGTTGAACAGGGCTTAACGGACGCCGGTTTTACCATAACCACCGGAAAGTGGCTGGCTGCATACGATGAACTGCGAACTCAGGCGAAAGAACAGTTTATTAAGGATATCCGAAAAAAAGCAAAAAAGCAGCACACCCTCGCCGTTTTACTGGGTATGGGCGCTGTGATACCGGAGCCGGAATATGATCTCCCTTTGGATGGGGAGGGTGACACTGCGATCTATGTGCTGGCCCGAACCACCGGCGAGGGTAATGACAGAAAAATTGTTCCCGGCGATTTTCTTCTGACCCACACCGAACAGCGGGATATTCTGACATTGAATCAAAAATATAAGAATTTCATGCTGGTACTGAATGTGGGCGGGCCGGTAGATGTAAGCCCTGTGCAAGATGTGAAAAACATTCTGCTTCTTTCTCAGCTCGGTGTGGAGACCGGCGCAGCGCTGGCAGATATTCTGTTGGGCAAGACAAATCCCGGCGGAAAGCTGACTGCCACCTGGGCCAGAGCAGAAAATTATCCTGACATCGGCAGCTTCGGCGACATCAACGATACCTTTTATAAAGAAGGAATCTATGTCGGCTACCGCTGGTTTGATGCCGCAGGACGGAAAGCACTGTATTCCTTTGGATTTGGCCTGAGTTATACAGAGTTTTCCACTTCCGATATCCGTACCGCCATTGACGGGAAAAAAGTAACCGTCACGGCTATCGTTACCAACACCGGAAAATACCCCGGCAAAGAAACTCTGCAAGTCTATCTCTCCTGCCCGCAGGGAAAGCTGGATAAGCCCGTCAAAGAATTAGCGGCTTTCTGTAAAACGGCAGAGCTTGCTCCCGGGCAGAGTCAGGAAATAACCGCCTCCTTTGACCTGTCCGACTTCGCATCTTACGATGAAAAAACAGCCTCCTATATTCTGGAGGCGGGGAATTATATTGTTCTCTGCGGAACAAGTGCAGATCAAGCGGTCGCTGCGGCTGCGCTCACGTTAGACCAAACGGTCATCACGCGCCGGGTAAAGCCGCTGCCGGGCGATCCCGGCTTTACTGACTGGAAGCCCGCAATCCGTGACAAAACATATGATGTGCCTGTTTTTCCCGTTGATGCCGCAGCCTTCGTTGCGGAAACCGTATCCTATGAAAGAATCCGCACCGTTGATAAGATCATTCAGGATATGGATGAAGAAGAGCTGTGCCGGATGAATATGGGTGCCTTTGACCCCAAAGGCGGCTTGTCCGGCATGATTGGGAACGCCGGTACCCACGTTGCCGGAGCAGCAGGTGAAACCACCGATGTGTTCAAAAACAGAGGTATCCCCAATATCGTTATGGCAGACGGCCCCGCCGGGCTACGGATCAGCGCCCGATATTATCGGGATAAAAAAGGATTGCACAGCTTTGGTCCCGCCATACCCGCAACACTTCTGGATTTTATGCCAAAGCTGCTTCAGATGTTCTTAGGCGGAAACCCAAAACCTCCCAAGGGTGCGATTCTGCAAGAGCAATACTGTACTGCCATTCCCGTCGGAACAGCCATTGCCCAGAGTTTTAACCTGGAATTTGCCGAGACCTGCGGTGATATCGTGGGCAGTGAGATGGAACGCTTCGGTGTGAATCTGTGGCTGGCTCCGGCGCTGAATATCCACCGAACGGCTTTATGCGGAAGGAATTTTGAGTATTATTCTGAAGATCCTGTCATTTCCGGACGGTTTGCTGCCGCTGTGATCAGAGGCGTTCAGAGCCATCCCGGACGAGGGGTAACCTTAAAGCACTATGCCGCCAACAACCAGGAAACCAACCGTTATTTTTCTAATAGTCATGTTTCTCAGAGAGCCATGCGGGAGATTTATCTGAAAGGCTTCCGGATCGCCATTCGGGAATCTTCTCCCAAGGCAGTGATGACCTCATATAATCTTCTGAACGGCGTTCATACCTCCGAAAACCGGGAGCTGTGTACCGATATTCTCCGTTCCGAATTTGGTTTTGAGGGCATCTGTATGACTGATTGGGTCGTGCGGGGGCTGCCGAGAGCAAAGGGTTCTGTATATACAGTACCTGACCCCGCCAAAGTTGCTGCCGCAGGCGGTGATCTGTTCATGCCCGGCAGTAAGGCCGACTACCGTAAGTTGTTGAAAGGGCTCCGAGCGGGTACTGTCTCCAAGCGGACGCTGCAGGAAAATGCCACCCGCGTGTATCGTATGACAAAAGAGCTATCTTAAAAATCGGAATTGACCGCACAAAATGTCAGGTTATGGAACAGCGGTAAAATTTGTATCGTGACACGAAAAAAGAATTTCACAAATTCTTCAAATCTATATCAAATTATCTTCACAAGCGGTGGTTATCATATTTATCAAACAACAGGAAACACCTCCGCAAACATCCTGCTGTTATAAAATTAAAAATTCTTTTTCATGTTACGCCGGGCTGTATAGTCCGGCACTCCTTTTATAATCCCACTGCTCTTACATAACAAAACTATCCTTTTGAATTTATGAATTGAAGCTGCTCTTTCTGATTGGTATAATTAAGGCAAGTATCCATGGGAAAGGCTTATATCAAATGCAGGAGGTATAATAGTGGGAGCAATACTTAGCTTTATATTAGCAGGAATATGCCTTGTGATAAGTATATTTCAGTTTATGGAGAAGGGATTCTGCTTTAATGACGAATATTTATATGCTTCAAAAGAGGAAAGGAAAAAGATGGATATGGGGCCGTATTACAGGCAATCCGCGATAGTATTCTTACTTCTGTTCTTTAGTTTTGGTATTGTAGGAATTTCTGCAGCATTCCATATAAAATGGTTATTGCTGCCTGGGATTATTGTAATTATACTTGCCATAACATATGCGTTTGTTTCCACTTTTTTATATCGCGGGGAGATTTCATATCTGCAGCTTTAAATTTTTTGCGGATAAATTTTGCTTTTGCATCAACATCAGACAGGGCATCTGTGTATCCGTGGTCTGCGATAAAATCAGATAATGCTTCGCCATAGCCGCGAAAGGAATCCGCTATTTCCCGTAACCTTATTTCATAATAATCATCATCTGGTGATAATGTTTCGATTTGTTTCCTGAGAAATTCTGTGTAATGGTCCATTTGAATTTTCCTTCTCGGTATCAGTATTTAAAGCGTGCAACCATAAAATTTTCTCATCATTTTTGAATTCCCAACCACTCTTTTATCTCATCATCACTCTGGTCGCTGATGCGGATTGCGGAACGGACTTTCGCATCTTTGCAAATCTCAGCAACCGTTTTCCTAGACTTCTCTGGGCCTGATGAACCGCTGGTACAAAAAACATATACTTCTTTGCCTGAAAAATCGTACTCAGCGACGAATGTCCGAATCAGGCGCAGGCACGTACCGTACCAGACAAGGAAGCCGAGCAGAATTTTCACCGCAGCACCCGCTCCAGCTGTTTTTCCGTTGCTGATGAAAAGTGATTCCGCACCTGCTCATATATCTTCCGTCGGCATTCTTCCGGGTCTTCTCTATAGCAAGACGATACCATCTCATATCCCCAGACATCCTCCGGTCTGGAATAGATGCACACCGGCATCCCATACTCGCCGCCACGCTTATTCACTTTCCGCCTGAAATCCTTAATGGTCAGATACGTCTGCATCTGCAGGTCGGCAATCACCCCATCAAAATTCTTCTCTTTGCCTTTCCCGAACCCGGCCTCTTTCTTTAACTGCACGCCCATAAACTCGCCGCCGTCCACAAAACAGTCCATGATTTTCTTGCTGCGGATACCCGCCAGTTCATCCTCCCACCGGGCGTCAAAGTCATAGCCGTCCCTGCGGTAATTCGCAAACACCGGAAACCATGACAAGCTGACAAAACCGGACTTCTTTCCGAAAAATTTTCCATATGCCACTTCTCCGCTCCGGGCAATGATTTCACGCCAGATCCACGGATCCTCCGCCGGGTCACCGCTCCACCAGAACGGACCAAAGGTGTGCTCCTCCACAGAAAACCCTTCGATCTCATTTTTGAAAAGGGGAAGAAACCCAACCTCATTGATCCAGTTGATCAGCTCCCTCCATGTACGGATCCGCAGGGGATCATCCCATTCCAGTCCGTACATAATCCATTCACCAGTTTCTTTTGCCATATCGATAACCTGTCTTTCAAATTCAGTTATTGAAATTTTGGGTTGGCAGCAATCTGCTTCACTCAACATATCCCAGAATTTCATCTGGTCTCTTCAGCACCACCGCAGCTCCGTTCCGAAACAAAAAATCCTCCTCCCGGAATCCCCAGCCTACGCAGATACAGTCCATTCCCGCATTAGCTGCTGTTTGGATGTCAACCTCCGAATCCCCGATATAAAGAGCGTCTTTTTTCTCCAATCCGAAATGCTCAAGCACAGCGTAAATAGCATCCGGCGCCGGCTTTTTCCGGACACTCTCCCGCTCTCCGACTGCCAGATCAAAGAGCCCGTCAAAATATTGTACACACAGCTGCTGCACTGCAAAATCTACCTTATTAGAGACGACGGCTGTCTGAACCCCTCTGACCCTCAATGATGAAAGTACTTTCGGAATCCCATCGTACGGGCGTGTTTTATTGGCGCAATTCTGTCTGTAGTTTTCAGAAAAGTCTGCCGTCACACGATTCACTTTATCAATTGGCGTATTTGCAGGCACCGCCCGCTCGATCAGCTTTCGGATCCCGTTACCCACAAACTCACGAACTTCTGAAAGGGAACGTTCCGACATACCTGATTTTTTCAGAGCATAGTTCAGGCTGTCCGTTAAATCCTCCAGAGTATCTAATATCGTTCCGTCCATATCAAAAATCATCAACTTATATCGCATAAATTCTCCAATTGCCTGTTTAATCCGTAATTTCCAAATGCACAACAATCGGGCTATGCCCCATCGCCGGCAAAATCTTTTCTACCAGATCCTGCGTCTTAATTCTCAAACTGGAGGTGTTGATGCACGGATGACATCCGACATATTCCCCTGCCAGAACATCTTCATCAATCACCAGCTGTACCCGGTGATCCCTGTCATTCATCAGTCCCATCACACTGACGGACCCCGGCGTAATATCCAGAAATTTTTCCATATATGTCTCCGAGGCAAAAGACAATCGGCTGACCCCAAGTTGTTTTGACAGATCTTTGGTCTTGAATTTCTTCGTCCCCGGCATCATCAGCAAGTAAAACATCGTCTCCTGACGGTTGCAAAGAAAAAGATTTTTACATATGGTTGCCTGCAGGGCCACATCAATTGCCTCACACACCTCCATATTCATCGCCGCCTCATGATCCACCCGCTGATAGTCAATCTGCAGGGAATCCAGCAGATCATATACCCGTATCTCTTTCTCCATCCGCCCGGCATCCGATGCAGGCCGGCCTGTCTGTAATGTCAACAACATATCTGCTCTTCGCTCCTTTTCAAATGACCCCATTCTTCCGTTTAAGACATATACTCCTGAATGCTGCCATCTGAATGCACATCCATAAAACATTATAATCGATATTAATTTTACCATAGATATTGGTAAATAGGGAAACTATTTTCAGCCCGCCGCACATCCTGTATCATCCGGATTATGAAGAAGGCCAGGTACATTTTAAGAAATGGTGATGAAAAAATAATTCTGTCTCCATCAGAACATTCTAATGGAGACAGAATCTGGAAGGGTTTTATACAAATATTGGTAGGTAAACGAAAAACGGATCATCTCTCTCCCGCTTCTTTCCTGCGTTTTAACTCTGCAATAACTACAGGACCCTCTTCATCATAATGATAAATAACTACAAACAAAATGAGGATAATAGCACAGGCAATAACCGTTGCATAACAAAACAGGATATTACAGTAATTACCTGTGCAGATTGTGTCGTATTTGCCACATAACCGGTCAGCTGCAGCACCCATCCAACACATGCAGAGGATATCCCGGCCGCAATTTTCGTTGCACAGCTTACAACGCTGGAGCCGATGCCGTCAATTCTCTTATGAAATTTATATTCTCCATAGTCAATTCCATTTGCTGCAAGAATTCCTACCGGCAGGGACAGGCAGCCCACCGACAGATTTTTAAGTGCCAGACTGGTGGCCAAAAGAGGTACGCTTTGTAAATTTGCCGCCAGGCCAAGGCCAAGAGAAAAGATAATGTGCGCGGCGCAGCCAATATATATCATCTTTTTCAGGCCAATCCGTTTAAGTAACAAATTCGGCAAAACCAGGCAGCCGATTATCATCGGAATGACAGCAACCAGGTTCATGGATGTCGTCAGTGATTGATCATTCATACTATATGTATAAAAGTAAGTCTGTGACGCCGAATTAATCTGAACCGAAAACTGTACAAGAAAACTGACAACCAGGGCAAAAATACTGTATTTATTTTTAAAGAAAAGCGCAAGTCCCTCTTTAAAACCAATCTTTTCTACAGGCTTACCTCCGTTATTTCCGCTCAATGCCGGATTGATATATTCTCTGGAAGTCGCAAAGCAAGTCAGCAATCCGACTGCCGTCACAAAACCATATATCGCAAACACTGCTTCCCATGCAGCTATATTACCGCCCATGCGTGCAACGAACGGGAATGTTATGGAACAGCCGATCAAAGTACACCCCAGTCCAAATATTGTATTATATTTTGAGAGACTGATTCGGTCATCCTCACTTTGTGTCATCAGAGACATCAAAGAACATTTTGCACATGCAACCATTGTGTACATTACGGATGTAAACAGATTATACGTTATAAATGCGTACGCCATTTGCGCCGTGGCCGATCCGTTGGCCGGAATAAAGAAAATTAAAGCCAATGAGAAACCGGTCGGAACAGACAGCCACAGCAGCCATGGCCGCGCCTTTCCCCATCTGGTTTTTGTTTTGTCAATCAGCGATCCAGCAATCAGATCTGAAACACCGTCAAAAACACGGGAAACCAAAAACATTGTTCCGACTGCTCCTGCCGCCATGCCGATACTGTCAGTATAAAACATAGTTAAAAATGCCGCCAAAACACTTGACATGACTTCAGGAAGGCCGCCCAATGCAAAACCGCCTTTGTTTAAAAATGTTAATTTTTGTGTCGTTGCTGTTGATTCACTCATAATTCTTCTCCTTTTTATTTTATTTCAAATGAAAATTCGTACTTTCCGCTCCCCACTGTTTCGCTGATACCCGGCAGGCATATTTGAGCCTGCGTCTCCACCGGGACATCAACACACAGCTTTCCGTCTGCCTCTTCTATCGTCCAATTGATACCTATGACACCGTAAGTACTGTCATAAACCAGGGTTGCCGAACTCAACCCGTATGAGAAATCAGGTTCAATCCGAAATTTCTTATATCCCGGCTCAACAACCTGCAGGCCGGCCAGATTACGGTACATCCAGTCTCCTACACATCCAAAAGCATAATGGTTGTGCGAATATGTGGTACGTGTGTCATCCTCCAAAATCGTATTCCATGTCTCCCAGATGGTAGTAGCTCCCTTTTTAACCTCATATAGCCATGACGGACAAACATCTCGGTAAAGCAATGTTTTTGCCATATCTTTGTATCCATGATCCGCCAAAACATCCAGCAAATATTTAATAGACAGAAATCCCGTATCCAGACAATCATTATTTTGATGAATCATTTCCGCCAGTCTGTCCGTCATACGCTGCATTTTTTCCCCTTTAACCAGATCCGTTGCGATTGCAAGGACATAGATTCCCTGAACAGCATGGTCAATGCTTCCATCTTCTTTCACATATTCCGCTTCGAAAGCTTCCGCTATCTTTCCTTTCAATTCTTTATAATGCTGTGCCAGATCATTTTTCCCGAGAATCGCACAAACCTGGCTCATCATGTTGCAGCTCTGCGCAAAAAGTGCAGTCGCCACATATTCTTTCGTTGAATAGGCAGACCGGAACATATCCGCCTCGCCTGTCGGTGTCTTGCAGCTCGGATAAAGCCAGTCACCATAATGAAATCCGGTATTCCAGAGGTATTTCTGGCGCTCAATTCGCTCCGGGGATGCATCTTCCGGCAGTGCCGGCATATGAGACGCGGCATCCCATTCCACATAATCCATCCACTTCTTCATCATAGAAAAATTTTCTTTCAGGATATTGGCATCGCCGTAAGCGCGGTATAATACATAGGGAAGCGTAATCGCCGCATCGCCCCATCCCGCGGAAGTATCCGAACCGAAAACATCCATATTAATGGCATTATATGCGGTCGGCCAGGGGATAACGATAGGAACCAATCCGTTTTCATACTGCTCCGCTTCCATATTGCGGAGCCATTTTTTCAGGAAACGATATACGTTCTGATTAAAGACCGCCGTATCACAATATACCTGTATATCACCGGTCCAACCGGCTCTTTCCCGCTGCGAACAGTCTGTCGGGATAGACAGCATATTTCCCCTCTGGCTCCACTGAATATTAGATTGCAGCTGATTGATATCCTTATTCGAGCAGGAAAAACTTCCGGTATCCGCTAAATTTGTTCCCAAGACAAGGCAGCGTATATTTTCTTTTCTCAATGTGCCGGGATATCCGGTAATCCGCACATAACGGAACCCATGAAACGTAAATTTAGGTTGAAATACTTCCGCTTCCCCGCCGCAAAGAATATAATAATCTGTCTGATCCCGGTTATATCCGGATATATTATTCATATAACTCCCGTCTGTATCCAGCACCTCTGTATGTTCCAGCTTTACTTCTGTTCCGGCTTCCCCTTGAACAGTCAGGCGAACTACCCCCACCGTATTCTGGCCGAAATCCACGATCAGCTCACCTTTAGGGCTGACAAAAATCTCCTTCGGCTCCAATTCACAGGTACAAGTTACAGGTTCGCAGGATATTCCCCGCAGATTATCATAGCCATATTCCAAAACAGCGGCATATTTCAGATCAGACGTATCTGTATCTGCGCGATAATACCGGTTTAAATCAATCCTTCCATCCTGTTTCTCACCGATAAGGAAATCCGAGTACAGGCAATTACTGTTCCCATATTGCCACTGACTATCAGAACGCACATACTCCGTTTGACCATCCCCAAAAGAGATTGCAAGCTGAGCCAAAACAGCTGTCTGCGTACCGTAATTATTGCCAAAGGCAAGAATACCGTATTTCCCTTTATACCAACCATCAGCCACCTCTACAGTCAGAACATTTTCACCTGTGTTTAAAAGAGCCGTGACATCATATGTCTGTGTTTCCAAATAGGAATCATAGACCGTAAATCCCGGTTCAAACCAGCTTTCTGAAACACGTTTTCCGTTAATACGGGCTTCATATATCCCATGGGCCGTCAGGGAAAGATAGCTTTTGACAGGTTTTTCTTTTACGGTAAATTTTCTCCAGAAAATTCTGCAGGGATCTAACTGACGGTCCGGTTTAAAATCGGAATCCTCCCCGGAGGCCATTTTCTTAAATGCCTCAACAATTATCTCTTTAGAAGGAATTTTTACATCCTCGGCCAAATCTTCCTTTTGACATCCAATCCAACATGCTTTCCACTCGCTTATCTGAAGTGCCATGGAAAAAATATTCCCCTCTGATACAGCATTTTCGCCATGATTATCTGAAACACAGATGGAATATGAATATTCTGTGCCGGAAACCAGCGGTTTCCCATCATAGCGGATTGCGGATTGGGTCTCCGAATGATTAACTCCACTGTCCCAAACAGTTTTCCCGTTTTCAAAAACACAGATTCTGTATGTTTTCTGTACTACATTTTTGCGATCTGATTTTAACTTCCAGGAAAAGTCAATCCCCCCGTTATCCAGACCGAGCGGATTTTTCAATCCGCAGCATTTGACATTATACAACGTCAGCATAAAATACCTCCTCCGATTTCTTTACACCGTGCAAATTTTATAATTACATTTTAAGATTTTTACGATTTTTGAATATATTTATCCTCAATGAAATGATTAAGAAAACCAAAGAAAAACGAAGAAAAAATCTTAATAATTATAAATGAAAGCATAATTTCATTTTTGTAGAGATTTGTCAAACCAAAGACTTGTAAATCAGATTTTGTTTTTGTAAAATAACAAGTACAGGGAACCGATATGTCCATACTTATGGGCATATTACAGTAAAAGAAAACGTGCGGAGAAAAAGATGGATGCCAATTTGATTTTCAGTCTGAAACGCGAAACAATGAAAGAAATGCAGAAATACAAAAAGCAATTGGATGATATCATTTCACAGAATTCGGACTGTTTTATATTAGATAAGAAATTGCTCGGCATAAGTGATCAGCCAATCTCTATCAGAACACATGATTTATCTGCAAACCATGCCGGCTTTCACGGGCATGATTTTTTTGAAATGGTATACGTTGTGTCCGGCTGCGGATATCAGACTCTGGCAGACGGACGTGAAATTCAATTAAACCGCGGAGACTGCTGCATCATGAATCCCTATGCCAGTCACTCCTACAGGATTCAAAATGAGGACGACATTACGATCAACCTTCTGATGAATGCATCCCTGTTCAATGACTCCTTCTTTTCATTTGTAGCCGGTTTTAAAGATGTCGGGAAGTTTTATCTGGACTACCTTCTATCCGCATGCACAAAAGAAGGTCAGAACTCTATCATTTTTCATAATAAAAATCCGGAAAGAACAGATATCTTTATCGAGAATATCATACAAGAGTATTTTAAGAATTCTACATATATTGAAACCAATGTACAATGCTATCTGATTCTCTTATATTCGGAGTTCATGAATCAGACTTCCGAAGTCCAACCAGAGCAGGAAAAGCGCATTACGGATATTATCGAATATCTTGCAAACAACTTAAAAACCGCCACACTGAACAGTACAGCGGAACATTTTTACCTGCACCCGAACTACCTGTCAAACTACATAAAAAAACAGACAGGGCGCACTTTTGCAGAGACCCTGTCTGAGCTTAAACTGGTACAAGCTAAATACCTGTTGCTGAATACGGATTACGCCATTTCGGATATTGCAGAACTTATGGGATATAAAGAAACTGTCAGCTTTCATAATATGTTCAAGAAAAAGACAACATTTACTCCCGCTCAGTTCCGAAATATTCAAAAATAAAAAAAGTACACGGAAGGTGTAAAATATGGCAGACAGACAGGATATAGTTAAAAAAATAAAGATTTGGATATCCCGCAATATAATTGCAGTGATCCTTGTGCTTGTTTTTACCTTGATTTATGTTATCTCCCTGAGTAATGACGATGCCTGTTTAAACTTTGGTGCGACAGGCCTGGATTATCTCAACCGGGAATATTACCGCTGGATTACCTGTCTATTTTTACACTACAATCTCGGGCATCTTTTCGTTAATTCCGCAGCATTGCTCTCTGTTAGTTCCCTGCTTGATTCATTTTTGAAAAAGCGCCAATTTATAGTTCTGTTCCTGACCGGCGGCATACTGTCAGAAATCACTTATTCTGTAGTGATTTCTGACCAGATTTATGACATCGGAGCGTCAAGCGGTATTTTTGCACTCGTTGCGTGCCTGATCGTGTGCTGCCTCAGATTTCCGGAACAGTTGCATATTAAATGGTTCAGGTCTGATATTGTCATCATAGCCGTATATTTTATATTTGCAAACACCAGTATCACGGCTTTTCTGGTTCACGCCTTTGGGTTTGTTTTCGGTATCCTGCTCAGCTTTGTTCTGGTATTAACCAGGCGAATTCATATGCGATGATAGTAAAGGAAAAGAAAAAAGGATGAAAAGCCAGATAACTATTTGGTATTATGTTTCCTATATCGCTCCGGATACAGGAACAATGATACAAAAAACCTTGCATACCGCAGGTAAAACCGGAAATTTTTCACTCCTTTTGTATTCGTGATGGAAAAAGCCAGGCTCAGAAGTGGAATCCTGCGGTCGTAGGCCAGATACCTCATCTTCCAGGCGGTCGGGCCGAACTTGCTTTTAAACCGGTACAGGTTCTTAAAATCATATCCGAAATCCATATTCTGATAGATGGCATACATCAGCCTTTCCACCCAGTTTGTATCCGGTTTTGTAACATCAATCCCCGCAAGAGGGGCAATGTTCAGGCTTACTTCCTCCACGCCGTCCTCTTTCATCTTCATAGCCGCCGAAATAATCGCGTGCTCCATCGCCCCGGTCAGTCCATCCGGCCTGCGGTACATCACATCTACACAATATCCCCTGCCCCTGCGATAGGGAAGAAAGGATAAAACTGTCTGCAGCCGCCCCTCGGAATCTCTGGTTATAAAATACCGCCTGCCATATGGTTCTTCAAAGTGCAGGTCTCCGACGGAGTAGGTAAGCCTCAGTCTTTTGCCTGCATACCACTGCTCCTCCAACCCGGCAATCTCACTTTCCAGAGAAATATCTCTGGCATCTTCCGGGCAATATTCGTCCAGAGTGACGCCCGCCCGGTTCAGCTTCGCTGTATTCCTCCGCAGGGCACCCTTTTTTCCGCCGGAGAGAGAATAACTCCCCAGATCCAGGATTGCCTCTTCCCCATATTTCAGCACACGCAACCCTTTCATCTCCAGCTGTTCGGCGACATCAGCACTTACAGAATTAAACACCGGCCGATATCTGTTCTCGCTGCAAAAGGAAAGATATTCATCCAGGAGTATGCCTGTATCTTCCGGTCTGCAGGCCGGATCACCCTGGCTCATGGCTTTCCCTCTCGCAAGCGTATAAGGGATCACGCCGCAAACTTCTGACCCGAAAAAGAAACGGTTTTCTCCGTTCAGGCACAGGCAATGCTGGGAATCATTTCCAAACCTGCGGATGATCCGGTAAGCCTGCTCACGCACATCAGCCTGGGTTTCTTCATTCATATATAATTCACATCCTCTGACACGTATCGGAATCGAAAGGTTCAATCTGACTCCACCTCACTGATCTTCTCCTCGAAAAACTCAAGGATATATCGCACCGACAATTCATTCTGCTCCTGCCATGAGATCGTCGCCTCTCCATCGCGCTTTGACAGCGAGTTATATGCCGCGAATCCCTGATGGTTGGCACCCTCGATCATAACAGTGAACGAATTTTGCGGCAGGTTATGGTTAAAGCCCGCCATCATTTTATTGTTCATGATGCCATCGTTTTCTGCAGTGATTCGGATTGCGGAAATATCCAGACCCGACAGATCAGTAGAGGCGTAAGTTGCCAGAAATGCCGCTCCGATGACCTGATCCGGCCGGGCGGCAGCGATCCGGCTGACCGGTACCCCGCCCAGGGAGTGCCCGACCAGAATCCATTTTTCTATTTCCGGGTGAGAATCCATGATTTCCATTCCGTGTTTTGTCCCGAAAGCGCTCATCTGGAACGGCTGCTTCGGGATCACCACGGGATAGCTTTCCCTGTGCAGCAGATACGCGATATAAGCGTATGCCGGCTCATCCGTCTGTGCACCCGTAAAAATGAGAAAACCGACCTTTTTATCGCCGTGGAACCAGTAATCTCTATCAATCAGATCCATTTTTTCGGCAATTTCCTGCGCCTCCGGAAACGCCTTATTATAATAAAATAAAACGATCAGAATAAATACAGCTAGTATTCCGATTATAATAAGAAATACCGTCATTTCTATTGCCCTCCGGAATCATCCGACAACCCGTTGTTTTATTAATTATACTTATATAAAAAGCTGGTATCAACCATCAATTATTTTTAACCTGTCGGATGATTGATTATAAAAGGTCATGAATATTCTGATATGTCAACTGTACCTGCATTGGCAAGAGAGGAACTGGTGAAAAACATCCGCTTGCAGGAATCACTCATTCATGTTATATTTGATTCAGATGAATTTGATTCAAATTATTCTGAATCAAATTCATCTGAATCAAATTATGATACTATGAAGATTCGGGCAATTTTCAGGAAAGGAGCCAACCATGTTTATCGGAAGAGAAAGAGAATTGACCAGTTTATCAGAACTCTATCACAAAGAGGGATTCGGAATGTCAGTGATTTACGGCAGGCGACGCATCGGAAAATCAACTTTGATCAGCGAATTTATCAAAGGGAAGAAAGCCATTTTCTACACGGCTACAAAAATCGGGAAAGAACGTAATCTCGAATTATTTTCCAAACGCGTGACAGCTGTTTTGGATCCGTCCCTTGCAAATGTTTCCTTTCCGTCTCTTGAATCAATATTTGATTTTATAACCCACAAATTAGAGGCAGGGAAACTGATTTTAGTAATTGATGAATTGCCATATTGGGCAGAAAAAGACGAAGCTCTCCTGTCGATCATCCAGAAATATATTGATACTGAATGGTCTGACAAGAATATGATGATAATTCTGTGCGGCTCTGCTCTCAGTTTTATGGAAAACAAGGTCTTAAGCGAAAAAAGTCCACTGTTTGGAAGGCGTGATTCTCAAATCAAACTGGAAGCATTTAACTATAAAGAATCCGCCCTCTTCGTACCGGGATACTCTTTCGAGGATAAAGCAATCTGCTATGGCATCACCGGAGGCGTTGCGAAATATCTTTCCATGATAAATCCGGAAATTAGCCTTGATGAAAACATTAAAAGACTTTATTTTCATACGGACGGATACCTGTACGATGAAACACACAATCTTCTTACACAGGAATTTAATGATATCACGCTGGTCAACAATATCATTGAGCAGGTCGCATCCGGCGTGAACACCGTAAATTCCATCGCTCAGAAAATTGGTGAACATCTATCCACCATCCTCTATTCCATCGAGAAACTAATCAGGATTGATCTGATACAGAAGAAAAAATGTATCACAGAGGAAAAGAACAGAAAAAAGGTTCAATATGTAATAAAAGATCATATGTTTAAATTCTGGTATACATTTATTCCCAACGCCACAAGCGTCATCGAGATGGGGCAGGGTGATCTTTATTATGATAAAATCGTCCGCCCGAATCTTCATTCTTTTATGGGAAGCGTTTTCGAAGACATGTGCCGATACTATACGCTCGAACAGGGAATTCAAGGTGCCTTTGGTAATTTCATTACCAATGTCGGTACATGGTGGGGAACTGAAACAGTATATTCCGCATCCGGTAAATATCAGCAATCGGCTGATATAGATGTCGTTGGAATTTCTGATATTGATAAATCTGCTGTACTTGGAGAATGTAAGTTTAAAAATGAAAAAACGGATAAGGGCGTTTATGATAATTTACTTCGCCGCTCAGCCGCAATCAACACAAAATATCGCATTGTAAAATATCTGTTTTTCTCGCTGAGCGGTTATACAGAATGGGTACGTTCTATGGAAAGCGACACCATCATTCTCCTTACTCTCAACGATCTGTACTAATTGCAAAAATTAACCCGAATTATTCATGACAGCTTAGCATCATCCGGATTGGACTAAAAATATC
>JAJPZY010000134.1 GCA_021204085.1 Clostridiales bacterium
TTTTGCTGCGCAACCGCTCGCGCGCGAAGTGTCGCAGGGCGACACTTTATTTTTTGTTACGTAAAATACACAAGTTCCTCAACCGGAGCCTCCGTCTGCTCCACCTTTTTCGCGTAAAGCACCGGCCCTTTCCCCCGGTACTCCTTCGCAAACTCAGTGTGAATCTCCGCTGTCAGATAAACCCATGCTTTATGAGGAATCTGCGCCGCTTTGTCATATTTACATTTCAGCCCGATAAACTGAATATCCTCCACGCAGCAGGTCATGGCAAACCGCCCCGGAATCATCAGCGGTTTTTTCCCGAACTTTTCCGGGCGGTAGACCAGTCCGAGGAAACGAATGGTCTTACCCTCATACTTTTTCGGATTGTCCTGCACATCCAGATAAAAGATGCCGTAATCCGCATCCGTAATCTCGATCACATCCTGATTCAGATCATAGGGCAGCTCCTCCATATCATTCTGGTCGATGGTGCCGTCCTCGCGCTCGTAAACAATCTGCGCTTTACGGTTGTATGCCTTGACCGTCCGCCGGAACTTTCCCTTCGGCGTTTCATCGTTGCAGCGGTTAAAAATCACGACGTCAGACGCAAAAACCTGTTCCATCATCATCGGACGCATATTCTGCAGGTACAGTTCGTAGGTAGAGGCGTCAATCGTTGTCAGCACCTGGACGATCTGCCAATCCTTCGGGAGCGGCATCTCCATAATCTTCGCCGCCTCCCAGGTGCCGTTATACTCAATAAAAACCTGATCCGGCTTCATGGACATATCACAGTCCTTCAGGAAGTCCGCCGTAAACTCTTCCTCGGAATCCACGCCGATGACCGTAGCTCTTTTTTCCGCCAGACGCGCCTCATCGTACTCCTCGTCGCCGTCCTCGCAGGCGATGATCAGTGTCCGCGCGCCGACGCCGAAGTCATTTTCCAGAAGTGTCTGGGTGACCAGAGAGGTCTTGCCGCTGTCCATAAAACCCGTAAATAAATATACCGGAATGTCCATCGCTGTGTGTCCCCCTTTACGTTGGTGGGGATGTGCACAGCAAATGACTTCAACGGGGGTAATGGAGCCCCTTATGAAGTATTTGCTGTGCACATCCATTTACGTTGTGAAACCATTAACAGAAGACAACTTTAACGGCACAGTAAAGCTTCTTTCAGAATATTCACTGTCCGTATCGGATTCCCCATTCTATAGTCCGAACAGAGCCTCCAGCTTCGCTCCGTCGAGGCCCGTTCCGATGACGCAGAGGCGGCCGGTGTAGTCAGGCTCGCCTTCACGCAGCTCGTACTCGCCGGGAACCATGTCAAAGTAGATCCAGGTGCCGTCTTCTGTCGGAACCATGCCTTTTGCACGAAGTACGCCGGCGTACTCCTCGTCGTCGCAGAAGGTCTTCAAAATGCTCTCGATTGTCTCTTTCGTGAATTTATGCGGAGTCTCTTTGCCCCAGCTGTCGAAGATATCATCGGCATGATGATGTCCGTGATGGTCATGGTCGTGACAGCAGCACTCTCCGTCATGATCATGATGATGCTCATGCCCCTCATGATCGTGATCGTGGTGATGCTCGTGCTCCTCATGGTCGTGATCATGGTGATGCTCGTGCTCCTCATGGTCGTGATTGTGGTGATGCTCGTGCTTCTCATGATCGTGATCATGGTGATGCTCGTGCTCCTCATGGTCGTGATCATGATCGTGGCTCATCTCGAACTCTGCCATCATTTCCTCCATAAAAGATTTCTGCCCCTCAATGACTTTCAGGATCTGCTCACCGCTGATCTCGTCCCAGGGGGTGGTAACAATCGCCGCCTTCGGATTCAGTTCCTGAATCATCTTCACACAGAGTTCCAGCTGCTGCGGCTTTGCATTCTGCGTACGGCTCAAAACGATTGTCGTCGCATTTTCGATCTGATTATTGAAAAACTCACCAAACGCCTTCATCTGCTTTGTGGCTTTCATCGCATTTGCCACCGTCACAAGAGCATTCAGCTTTACTTCCGGATACTCCTCTTCCATTTTTTTTACGGAAGTCATAACGTCCGAAAGCTTACCGACGCCGGACGGCTCGATCAGGATACGATCCGGATGGTAAGTATTTATCACTTCATTTAAGCTTCTGCTGAAATCGCCGACCAGCGTGCAGCAGATACAGCCGGAATTCAATTCGCGGATCTCTACGCCGGCGTCTTTTAAAAAGCCGCTGTCAATACCGACCTCGCCGTACTCGTTCTCGACCAGAACCACCTGTTCGTCTTTGAAAACCTCTTCCAGCATCTTCTTGATCAGGGTTGTCTTTCCCGCCCCAAGGAAACCGGAAATAATATCAATCTTCGTCATCGAAATCCCTTCTTTCTATGAATATATAATACGATTCACAGTCCTTCACCACACATGCGCAAAAGCAGCTGCTTCGCATCTGACGCAGTAAAAAACGCTGTTCACCTTTTTGCTTATGTGGGTGAAGGTCTCCGTTCCACTCCGGTCGGCGCAAAGCAGATGTCCACTGGACATCTTGCGCCCTGCTTCACAGGACTCATTGATATCTGAAAACAGCCTCTTACGTGCAAGCACGACGATTCTGCTTTCAAATATCAATGGACTATGAATCATAACTTTGTTAAGACAGTTTATCCCTGAATCTGCAAATTGTCAACTCCCTACACACGAGATTCACGCCTCTCACTTACACTCCGGCTGCAAACAACAACCACGTTTTTATCATACAATAGAAGCTACCGTTCTATGCCCACTGCATCTCGTACAATTTCTTATAAGCGCCGCCTTTTTCCATCAGCTCCGCGTGCGTTCCGCTCTCCTCAATCCCGTGTTCCGTCAGCACCAGAATCCGCTCCGCGTTCCGTATGGTAGAAAGGCGGTGCGCAATGACAAATGTTGTACGGTTTTTCGCCAGGTGCTCCAGAGAATCCTGGACGACTTTCTCACTCTCGTTATCCAGCGCGGAGGTCGCCTCGTCGAAAATCAGAATCGGCGGATTTTTCAGAAAAACTCTTGCGATGGAGAGCCGCTGCTTTTGCCCGCCGGAGAGCTTCACACCGCGCTGGCCGATATCGGTGTCATATCCGTCCGGGAAACTCATGATAAACTCATGGGCATTCGCGTTTTTCGCTGCCTCAATGATTTCCTCACGCGTCGCGCCCGGCCGCCCGTAGCTGATATTTTCCGCGATGGTTCCCGCAAAGAGATAAACATCCTGCTGAACGATACCGATATGGTTCCGCAGATCTTTCTGCCTCAGACTGCGGACATCCTTCCCGTCAATCCGAACACTCCCGCCCGCCACATCGTAAAAGCGCGGAATCAGGCTGCAGAGCGTGCTTTTCCCCACGCCGGAGCTTCCGACCAGCGCTACATACTCTCCCGCTGTTACCGAAAGATTCACATGGTTTAAAACCAGCTGGTCGCTCTCAGAATAGTGGAACGTCACATCGTCAAAAACAATATCGCCCCGAACATCGGTGAGCGGTACGGCATCCGGCGCATCCTCGATCTCCGGCTCGATGTTCATCATTTCCATAAACCGCGCAAAGCCGGAATATCCGCGCTGGAACTGTTCCGTAAAGTTGATCAGCGTCTTGATCGGATCCGTAAATACATTAATATAAAGCAGGAAAGTCACCAGATCCGTGATATTGCCGGTTCCGCGGGTGATCATCACGCCGCCAGTCATAATGACCAATACATTGATGGACATGGTAAACGCCGTCAGGCCGGAATTGTAGCCTCCCATATAGCGATAGGTATTTTTCTTCGCGTTTAGGAAACCCTCATTGCCCACCCGAAATTTCTCATTTTCAATCTCCTCGTTGGCAAAAGACTTCACCACACGAATGCCGGAAAGGTTGTCCTCAATCTGGCTGTTGATGTCTGCAATCTTCGTGCGCTCCCGGCGGAAGGTCTGCTGCATTTTCGTGTTAAATATGTAAGCAAAAATCAGCATGAACGGCAGAAGCGCAAACGCCGCCAGCGTAAGCTTCGGGCTGATCAGAAGCATGATCACCAGCGCACCGATGATTTTGCTTAAGGAAATCACGATATTTTCCGGCCCGTGATGGAGCAGCTCCGTGATTTCAAACAGGTCGGAGGTAATCCGGGACATCAGCTGCCCGACTTTCTGATCATCATAAAAGGAAAACGACAGCTTCTGGTAATGGTCAAAAATCTCCGCCCGCATGTCATACTCCATCTTCGCACCCATAACATGGCCGTAGTTGGAAATAAAGTAATTGCAGTACATCTGCCCCAGAATCAGTGCGAAAAGGATAATACCCAGACGAATGATTGTCCGCAACGCCTCATCGCCATCCCAGTAAACGACGGTGGAGGTAATATAACGCACTACAAGCGGTACGACCAGAGCCACGCCTGCCTCTCCGAATGCAAAAAACATATCTGCGAAAAAAATACGCAGATACGACTTATAATACGATAGCATCTTTTTTAAATTTTCTCCCATTATGGTTCTCCCCTCTGCCATAATATTTAAAACAGGCAGTTAACTTCACGCTATTATTACACTTTATTTACAAAGAAATCCTACAGTATCCCGACTGATCCATCCGACAGCCAACTCAGATAGTTGTATGAATAAAATTATGAGAAATACCGTTGTCAATGCCTAACTATACTACAATCTTAAGCAAAAAATCAAGAGGCAGGTTCCTTCTCACAAAACACCTCCCAATGACACGTTTCTTTCTTATTTTATTTATTTTTCGGGTCATTTTCTCTCCCCCATACACGTTTATTTCTTATTTTTTTTTTTTCTCTGGTCTATTTTTTTATTCTCAACTCGTTTTTTTCTTTTTTTATTTATTTCTCTGGTCGCCTTTCTCTTTCTCAACACGTTTTTTTCAGGTTTTCTTCATTTCTCGGGTCACTCTGCGAATTTGGACAATATTTTTTATCAGAAATATTCCAATTTATATATAAAGATCCTTTTTCATAAAGAGTAAATGTGATAGAATATAAAAATAGTAAATGAACGATTCAAAAGACTGCAAATACTCAGACACATAATTCATGCATATGCAAATATTACACTGATCTATTCCGGTCATTCTATTCAGCATGATTCAAAAACAAAAATCATGATACAAGGAGGTTTAACAAGATGACATCCAAACAGCAATATTACGAAAACACAGCCAACACTATCATCAAGAACCTGAAGAGAAGAAGAATGGACGGCTACTACTGTCCCACCTCGGCTGAAGCCGTCGACCTGGCGATGTCCCTGACACATGCCGGAGATACCGTCGGCACCGGCGGCTCCATGTCCTTAGAGGAATGCGGTATGATGGAACAGCTTCGCGCCAGAACAGACATTACATTTCTGGACCGCGCCGCCGGAAAAAATCCGGAGGAAGTCTACGATCTTCTCCACCGGATGCTCTCAAGCGATACTTATTTTATGAGCACCAACGCGATTACGATGGACGGTGAGCTTGTCAACATCGACGGCACCGGCAACCGGCTGGCCGCGCTGATCTACGGACCGGCCCAGGTCATCATCGTCGCCGGCATGAACAAGGTTGCCGCGGATGTGCCCTCTGCCTATCAGCGAGTCAAGGCGATTGCCACTCCGCTGAACTGCGTAAGACTCAGCAAAAATACCCCGTGCGCACAGACCGGGAAATGCGGAGACTGCCTCGGGGACGACAGCATCTGCAGTCAGATTGTGGTTACCCGGAGAAGCGGCATCGTGGGACGCATCAAGGTAATTCTGATTGGAGAAGAGTTGGGGTACTAAACGGTTCCTGTTTCACGTTCCTGCCAGCCCGGTTACGATTCACAATCCCCCACCTCACATGCGCAAAAGCAGCCGCTTCGCGTCTGTCGCAGTAAAAAACACTGCTCATCTTTTTGCTTTTGTGGGTGCGGTTCCTGCTTCACAGGATAAACGGAAAAAACGGACAGCCTTTTACGTGCAAGCACGACAAGACTGTCCGTTTTTTCCGTTTGACTGTGAATCGTAACCTTGTTATAGCACCTTTCCGAGGAAATCGATCGTCCGCGGCTCCTGCGGATTGGCCAGCACCTCGCGGGGATTGCCCTCCTCCACGATGTAGCCTCCGTCCATAAACAACAGGCGGTCGCCGACCTCACGGGCGAATCCCATCTCATGGGTAACCACAACCATGGTCATACCCTTTTTCGCCAGGTCCTTCATAACGGCAAGTACCTCGCCGACCATCTCCGGATCCAGCGCGCTGGTAGGCTCATCAAAAAGCATGATGTCCGGATTCATGCAAAGCGCACGCGCAATCGCGACACGCTGCTTCTGTCCGCCGGAAAGCTGTGCCGGATAGACATCTTTCTTTTCTGCCAGGCCGACCGTCTCCAGAAGTTCCATGCCTTTCTTTGTCGCTTCCTCTTCCGTCATAATCTTTAAGGTAACCGGTGCCAGCGTAATATTCTGAATCACTGTCTTATGCGGGAAAAGATTGAAATGCTGGAACACCATACCGATGTTCTGACGGACTTTATTGATATCTGTCTTCTTATCTGTGATATCAACGCCGTCCACGATCACCTGTCCGCCGGTGATATCCTCGAGACGGTTTAAGCAGCGCAGAAATGTGGATTTTCCGGAACCGGACGGTCCGATGACCACGACCACTTCGCCATCCTTAATCTCCGTGCTGATATCTTTTAAAACCTCCAGATCGCCGAAGGACTTTTTTAAATTTTTCACAATAATCTTACTTGCCATATTTCGTCCTCCTCTCAATATACTTTGCAATTCTGGAAAGAATTGTCACAATCACCCAGTACCAGACTCCGCAGATGAAGTACATGGTAAATGTTTCCATATTATTTGCAACGATAATCTTCGTATTCTGTGTCAACTCCCGCAGTGCGATAACCGACAGCAGGGAAGTGTCTTTCAATGTCACAATAAACTGGTTAATGATGGTCGGAAGCATGATGCGAAGCGCCTGAGGAAGGATAACCTTCATCATCGTCTGCGCATAATTCATACCAAGGCTGTTTGCTGCCTCTACCTGACCTTTATCCACGGCCTCAATGCCGCCGCGGATCAGCTCTGCCATATAAGCACCGCAGTTTACACTCATGATTACGACGCAGGCCACGGTGAGCTGCCACTTAAAATTCAGCAAGGCGGGAATGCCCAGATAAATAAAAAGGATCTGTACCATCAGAGGCGTACCGCGGATGATGCTGATATAAACATTCGCGATTACTTCCAGAGGTTTTTTCCCTGAAAGCTTAAAAATTGCAAAAACAATACCGACTGCTGTGCCGATCAGCAGTGACAGTGCGGTAATCTTTAATGTCACACCGAAAGCACTTAAATAAGTCGGAAAATACTTAATAAATAACTCTACGATTTTCAAATAATCCCCCCGTTTCTTCCGGATATCGGTTCGTACAAAAACCGGATCCGTTCGTGCAATTCCGGTTTCGAAATTATAGTTAAGGCGATAAAAGAATACTGCCGGTATTCAATTCCGGCCTTTTGTCTCCTGTGTCATGAAGTGGCAGAACCCGTCTGAGCCCTGCCACTATGCAAGATATTTTATTCTTACTCAAAATAATGTGCGAGAATCTCGTCGTATGTACCGTCCTCTGTCAGACGCGCCAGGCCCTCATTGAAAGCTGCTACAAGCTCCGGATAATTGCCGGAAAGAACCGCCATACCGGTCGGATAGCTGTACTCAGAAGTATTGATCACCTTACAGCTGACATTACCGCGGGCAATCTCATACTGCACGATCGGGTAATCCTCGAAGCATGCCACTGCCTGTCCGGAAGCGACATACTGATACATGACGGAAGACTCTTCTACATAGAGCAGCTCCAGATCATACTCTTCCGCCAGCTCCTCTGCGTACTGAGAACCGGTAGTGCCGGTCTTTGCCACAACTTTGGAACCTGCCAGATCATCCAGAGACTCAATCTCAGAATCCTCTGCAACCGCTACCGCAATCGCGCAGTCATAATAAGAATCGGAAAAATCATACTTTTCCTTACGCTCGTCGGTGATGGACATGCCGGCCATAACGCCGTCCACCTGATTGGCCTCAAGAGCAGCTACAGAAGCAGAGAATCCGAGGATCTGCCACTCGATGGTGAATCCCATCTCATCGGCAATCGCCTCGAAGAGCTCAATATCAATACCGGTATGCTCACCCTCGTCATTCTCAAACTCGAACGGTGCGAATGTGGTATCTGTACCGATCACATAGGTGTTGCCTGCAGCCTGCTCGTAAAGAGCCGCCTCATCGGTCTCCTCCTCCGCAGAAGCATCCGTGGTCTCCGTCTCCGCCGCAGCACTTGTTGTGTCGTCTGCAGCATCCGTGGTGTCTGAGCTACTGCTGCCGCATGCGGTCAATGAGAATACCAGAGCCGCTGCAAGAAGCAGAGCAATCAGTCTTTTTGCACGTTTCATTTCATGTTCCTCCTTTAAAAATATCTGATGATCTGCCCATAAAATAGTATAAAACCTCAAAGGATCCTCTCCCTTGAGGTTCGAATGATTCGCTTTTTTATGAACAATTTTCAAGCGACATTATACATCCGTGTGATAACATTGTCAAGAACTAAAGTGTTTAAAACGAGTTGTTTATGGACGGATGAGCAGGATGGTGCCACTACGAGTACTGTTAACCTGATATAATGAGTGCAAACGAGGAAAATACATGCTGGCATGTATTTGACGAGTGACGAATTGGATCGTGATGTAATCACGATATGAAATGTTTCTCCACATAGTCGCTCGTGTACGCCCGCATCAGGGCAAAGTACCCAAGACGGAACCGCACGGTCCCGCCGACGCAATAGTCCTCCTGTGCCTCTGTCACATCGAGCATCAGATGATCGCTGCTGGCGCCAAGAATCTCCACGCCGGGATCCATCGGCCAGAGCGTCTCGAAGTCCGCGTCCTGCCGTCCCAGCGCACAGATGGCGCGCTTCCGTATCCCGCGGTCTGTGTGCTCCGGCGCACGGCCGTAGCTGTCCACGCCAAACTCGCCCCAGGGCATGGAAGGTTTTTCCCGAAGCTCAATGATCTCAGCCTCGAGTTGAAAAGCATCGTTTCTCGTTCCCTCCAGATACCGATAACAGGCCCTCTCCCGCCCGAAAAGCAGGGATTCACCCAGCCGCAGCAGATTGACGCCCTCCGGAATCCCGCCGCGCAGCATCAGATCCAGCGTCGCGGAATTGCCGCCGCTTACATACGCGCCGGCGCCGATCTCACAGCCGACAGCCACCAGCTCGGACAGCTTTTCCGTATCCGGATGAACGAAATTAAAGCAGGTCAGATTCGTCCCCACGCCGGCCAGCGTAAGCCGCGGGCAGAACCGCATCAGATCTGCCGCGCGAAGAATCTCTTCCCGGTCGATGTATCCCTCCCGCAGGTCGCCCAGATCATACATAAGAACCACTTTATGCGTAAGACCGAATTTCTCACAGGCAGCTTCCAGCGCCTGAATCGCCTCGTTCGAGGAATTCAGGGAAACGTCACAGCAGCGAACTGCGTCTTCCGCCTGACTGATACCCGGCATCCGGATCAGCCACTTTTCCATGTCAATTCCCGATAAACGCTGCAAGTTCTCAATCCGCGAATCACCCAGACCGCACACGCCGTTCTCCGCAAAAATCCGCGCAATCTCCGGATCTCCGCGGAACACCTTCGTCACACCGGTCACGCCGATTCCGTGTTCAGCGCAAAGCCCCGTCACCACCCGGACATTCTGCGCGATGAAATCCTTATATATATGTAATCTTGGGTACATGGGGTTTCTCCTCTCCGGTGTCCATCCTGTTACTTATAAAATCATCTGAATTTACTTAATATCTGGTTATATCTCCCATTTGATACCGTTCAGCGAAAAATACAGCGCCAGTTCTGACTCCGCATCTATCCTCACGTGAATACACCGACTGTAAATACATCCACAACGTAAACGAGACGTGTCCGTCAATCATTACATCCTCTCCGGCGCGGAGAATCCGAGCAGCGAGATTCCGGTCTCGAGCACGCTCTTCGTCAGTTCAAGCAGGCGGATATATCCGGCCTGCACCTGCTCGTCCTCTTCTGCCATAATCTTCGTTGCATGGTAAAACCGGTTCAACGCGTTTGCCAGATCATAGATATACGCACAGATCTTGTGCGGCGCAGTCTCTAAAAATGCAGTCTCCATCACGCCGTTAAACTTCGCGATCTCCAGCATCAAATCCTTTTCCTCCGCCGCTTTTGCCGGCAGAATCACCTGCCCCTTGGCGGACTTCCCGGCCTCGGCATATTTTTTCAGAATGGACTTAATCCGCACGATGGTATACAAAATGTACGGTCCCGTATTCCCCTCAAAGGAAATAAACCGGTCGATATCAAAAATGTAATCTTTGGACGCCTGGTTGGAAAGATCGCCGTATTTCAGCGCGGCCAGTCCCACCACCTTCGCGATCTCATGAGCCTCTTCCTCGCCGATTTCGCGGTTCTCCATAATGCGCGCGTAGACCGCATCATTGATATCCGCGATCAGCTGCTCTAAGCGCATCACTCCGCCGTCTCTGGTTTTAAACGGCTTTCCGTCCTTCCCGTTCATCGTGCCGAAACCAACGTTAATCATCTTCGTCTCCGGCTTTACAAATCCCGCCTTTTTCGCCACACGGAAAACCTGCGTAAAGTGAAGCTGTTGGCGCTTGTCCGCCACGTAAATATACTCAACCGGCGCGAAATCCTTCTCCCGCTCCAGAATGGTTCCGAGATCCGAGGTCGCGTAAAGGGCAGCCCCGTCGGATTTACGGACGATGCAGGGCGGCAGTTCCTTCGAATCCGTCTCCTCCGCGATATCCACTACCAGCGCACCCTGGCTCTCATAGGCCAGACCCTGGTCGACCAGATTCTGAATCAGGCCGGGAATGTATGGATCTGCGTCGCTCTCGCCCTTCCAGAGATCAAAATGGACATCCAGATTGGTGTAGTTTTTCTCCAGATCTGCCTTTGACACGCGCATGATATGCTCCCAGATCGCCCGGTAAGGCGCACATCCCTGCTGGAGTTTTAAGGTCGCCTGATGCGCCCTCTCCGAAAAATCAGCATCCTCTTTGGACTTTTTGCTGGCCGTCGGATAAATCTCCTCCAGCTCGCCGATGGTAAACGGCGCCTCCGCCGGATAATCGCCCGTATAAGACTCGTCAAAGTAAACCAGCTCCGGCTGACGCTCGTGAAGTTCCTCAATAATCAGCCCCATCTGCAAGCCCCAGTCGCCCAGATGCACGTCGCCGATCATATCATATCCCATAAACCGCCCCATCCGCTTGATGCTCTCACCGATAATGGCAGACCGCAAATGCCCGACATGCAGCGGTTTTGCCACATTAGCCCCGCCGTAATCCACGATCATCGTCTCGCCGTGGCCGAGCTCCTCCACGCCGAGCTTTTCTGCCGCCTGCATTTGATTCATATAATCCGCCAGGTAGCCTTCCGAAAGCTTCAGGTTCAAAAATCCCGGCTTCACGGACTCCACGGACGAAAACATCTTATTTCCGGCAAGCGCTTCCGCGACCGCGTCCGCAATCATAAAAGGCGCCTTTTTGTATACCTTCGCCGCCGCCATCGCGCCATTGCACTGGAATTCGCAGAGATCCGGGCGGTTGGACAGGGTCACCTTGCCGTATTTTTCATCATAACCGGCCGCTGTAAAAGCCTTCGTCACTTCTATTGAAATCAGATTTAATAATTTTTCCATGCTGCTCTCCCTCGTATGCTGCTATTCTTAAAGTTCTCCGCCGTGCCTGCATAAAAGCAGGCAATCCATGTCTGACACAGCAGAAAATGATACACATCTTTTGCAAGTATAGCATCATTTTTTCGAGCGTTCAAGATTGAGTTCCTTACACTATCGAAAAATAACAGAATATTGCATCAGAACGTGTGTTTGCGTATAATAGAAAGAAGACAAGCAGGATAAAAAGACTTTCATAAAAAGTCTGTCACTTTCCAACTTACGCTTTACAGAAATCCAATGTATCATAGTATCATACTCAGAAAAAAGGAGCCCTCCCGAATGCGGAAATACCTTGCGATCGACTTAAAATCATATTATGCGTCCTGCGAGTGCGCGGACCGCCATCTCGACCCGCTGACCACGAATCTTGTTGTGGCGGATGAGTCCCGGACAGAGAAAACGATCTGTCTGGCGGTTTCCCCCTCCCTGAAGGCGCACGGCATCCCCGGGAGGCCCCGCCTTTTTGAAGTAATTCAGAGGGTCAGCGAAGTGAACGCGGCGCGCTTAGACAGGCTTCGCCGCACCACGCACAATCCAAACGCGGCATTTACTACCGCTTCTTTCGACGCGGCAGCCCTGGAGCGCGACCCGTTCCTGGAACTTTCCTATATTACTGCCCCGCCACGGATGGCGCGGTATGTGGAGACTTCCGCCCAGATTTACCAGATTTACTTGAAATATGTTTCCGAGGAGGATATTTTTGCATACAGCATTGACGAAGTATTTATCGATGTCACGGCATACCTGCACACGTATCATATGACCGCCCACGAGCTCGCCATGTCGATGGTCCGGGAAGTGCTTTACGCCACCGGCATCACCGCCACCTGCGGCATTGGCACAAACCTGTATCTGGCAAAAGTCGCTATGGATATCGAGGCTAAGCACGTCCCCGCCGACAAGGACGGCGTGCGGATTGCCAAGCTTGACGAGCGTTCTTACAGGGAAAAATTATGGGAGCACCGGCCGCTGACGGATTTCTGGCGCGTCGGGTCTGCCACTGCGCGAAAGCTGGAAGGCCACCGCCTCCACACCATGGGCGACGTCGCCCGCGAGTCGCTCTATAATCCGGAGTGGTTTTATAAAACTTTCGGCATCGACGCGGAGATTCTGATCGACCATGCCTGGGGCATCGAGCCGGTCACCATGCCTTATATAAAAAATTACAAATCTGAAAATAACAGCCTCTCCGAGGGACAGGTGCTGCCGGAGCCGTACAGCTATGAAAAGGCAAAAATCATCGTCCGCGAGATGGCGGATAATCTCGTAATGCAGCTGACGGACAAAGGGCTGGTCACGGATTCGCTGACGCTGGATATCGGCTATGACCGGGAAAATGTTGATAAGGGAAGCTACGCAGGAGCCACAAAGTTCGACCACTACGGCCGCTTTGTCCCAAAGCCGGCCCACGGAAGCTCCCGCTTTCCTCCCACGAATCTCGGATCGCAGATCATCCGCGCGGCGTTGGAGATTTTCGAACAGATTGCCAATCCTGCGCTCAGCGTCAGACGGATTACTATTGCCGCCGGACATGTGACGGAGGACGAAGGTATCACTCAGCTGGATCTGTTTTCGGATGTTAAAAAACAGGAAAAAGAAAAGAAATTACAGGAAGCCATCGTTTCGCTCAAGCATCGGTACGGGAAAAACGCCGTGTTGAAAGGCACGAACTTTGAGGACGGCGCCACCGGACGTCAGCGGAACCGAAGCATCGGCGGCCACCGCGCCGGGGAAGAAACAGATGAAAGCGAAGAGGAATAAAATGTTTTTTATAATTTCTGTGCCACCGCGCCGGAGAAGGAGCAGATGAAAGCACCCAAATAAATCATCCGACAACAAAAATACTGCGTCCTGAAAAATCAGTTTTCAGAAATCACTGCAACATCCGCAAGCCAACTCTCCGGAAATTTCTGCCAGGCTATTGCATTCGAACATTTGTTCGTATATAATATAAGAACCTGACAGAAAAGGAGGTGCTGAGATTCGATGCATCCCAAGGCACAAAAACTGCATCCGCACAGGGAAAGAGTCTACGTCTCAGTAAACTCCGACTTCGATTCCACCGGTTATGTACAGCCGCGCTCGGTCACATGGCAGGACGGGCGCACCTTTCAGATCGACCGGGTCAAGGATTTCCGCCCCGCCAACACAGTCGGGCTGCATTTATCCGGCGACTGTTATACTGTGGTCATCAACGGAAAGGAGACGCACCTCTATTTTGAACGCACAGACCCGCAGCTGTTTCGAAGCCGTGTCGGGCGGTGGTTCGTGGAAACTTCACATCCGGAAAGGCAATGATATGTCAGCAGAAGAAAAATACAAAGATATCATCGACAAAAGCTGGGACGACAACCCGGAGTTTTTCCGCAAACATCCCCGGATGACTCTGGAAGACCGCGCAAAAATCTTTGCCCCGTTCGCTGCGCTCCGGGGACACAGCAGCCGCCTTCAGGAAGAAGTCAGTAAGCTGAAGCGCACCTCCCGGCCGGAGCTCTCTGAGGAAGAACTGGAAATATTATCTGATAAAATGATGCAGGTACAAAAAGGCATGCATGTCTCGATCACCTGCTTTATGCCGGACAATGCCGAGGAGAATCTGGGATACTATATAGAAGTATCGGGGGAAGTGGATGCCCTTGACCCCGTGCGCCGCGTGCTCCGAATCCGAACCAGGGAGGCGGATGCAACGGATTCAAAGGAAAAAAACATCCAAACGATTTCGTTCCATAATCTTCTCGATATAAATCAAGCAGCAGCTCACGAATGAACAACTGAGCTGCTACTTTTTATGCTCTTTATAATTAAATTTCTTTCCAGCCTCTGCTTCCCCGGCTCAACAAAACCGTTTTTTCAGAGGCATCCTCACCCGTACCAATTATAGCAGCTGTATCCCGGCCGCCGCCAGCGCTGCTTCCGTCTCCTCCGGCCAGAGGGAACACTGCACCTCGCCAATATGAGCCTTGCGCAGGAAAAACATACAGATGCGCGACTGCCCGATGCCGCCGCCGATTGAGTACGGCAGCTTCTGCTCCAGAATCGCTTTCTGGAAAGGAAGCTCCGCGCGCTCCGGGCAACCCGCCTTCTCAAGCTGCTCCATAAGCGCAATCTCATCCACCCGGATCCCCATGGAAGAAAGCTCCAGCGCAATATCCAGAACCGGATAATATACAAGGATGTCCGCGTTGAGCTTCCAGTCGTCATAATCCGGCGCTCTTCCGTCATGCTTTTCACCGGAGTCTAAAAAGTCACCGATCTGCAGCAGACACACGGCTCCCTTTTCTTTCGTGATAAAATACTCCCGCTCCTTCGGCGTATTGTCCGGATACAGATCCTCCAGTTCCTGCGTCGTGATGAAAGAAATCTGCTTCGGCAGGCTCTCGTGAATGTAATCATACTGGATCGTCATGTATTTCTCTGTCTTGCGAAGAACCTGATAAACAGTGTTCACCGTAGCCTTCAGCGTATCCATCACGCGCTCTTCCTTCGTGATCACTTTTTCCCAATCCCACTGATCCACAAAGATCGAGTGAATGTTGTCAGTGACCTCGTCCCGGCGGATTGCGTTCATATCTGTGTAAATTCCGCTACCGGATTCAAAGCCGTATCGGCCCAGAGCATACCGCTTCCACTTTGCAAGAGAGTGAACAACCTCCGCTGTCCGCCCCTCCTGACCGGCGATGTCAAAAGCCACCGGGCGCTCCACGCCGTTTAAGTTGTCATTCAGGCCTGACGCAGGATCCACAAACAACGGCGCCGACACCCGCGTAAGGTTGAGGCGCTGCGCTAAGAGCGTCTGAAAAAAATCCTTCACTGTCTTGATCGCAATCTGCGTATCATGCAGATTCAGGTCTGATGTGTAATGTTCCGGAATAATAAGCTGATTCATCGTGTTCTCCTTATCAATTTTCATCCTCTTCATTCTCTATCCCCGAACTCTGCCGTTCCTTCCGGGTAAACAAGTAATTATTCTGCTGTGCATCACAATAAAAGCTGCTGTTATAGTCATCAATCCTGTCACTGACAAAAGAATGATATGCTTTTATGATTATAAAATATTGCCGGGAGAAAAACAAGAATGATTTACGCTGTTGTTAAATGAGCAAAAAATATTCGAAAAACATTTTTCTCTTCTATGCATAACCCGCCGTAATTTTGCGCATTCTTTCTGTAAACATTTTTTCGGAGGGTGAACGCATGGCGGCATACAAAGTGGAAATCAGCGGAGTGAACACCGCAACGCTTCCTATCTTGAAAGAGGATGAAAAAAAAGAACTCTTTGAAAAAATCCGCCGGGGCGATATGGAAGCCCGCGAAACGTATATCCGCGGCAATCTCCGCCTGGTTTTAAGCGTGATCCGGAGGTTTGCTTCAGCCAGTGAAAACATTGACGACCTCTTTCAGATCGGCTGTGTCGGTCTGATCAAATCTATCGACAATTTTGATCCGGATATGGATGTAAAATTCAGTACGTATGCGGTGCCGATGATCGTCGGAGAAGTGCGCCGCTATCTCCGGGACAACAACAGCGTCCGTGTGAGCCGCTCTCTCCGCGACACGGCCTACAAAGCCATGCAGGCAAAGGAACAGCTGATGCGCACATCGGACGCGGAACCCACGCTGAACGACATCGCCAATCAGACCGGCATTTCCAGAGAAGATATCGTCTACGCTTTAGACGCCATACAGACGCCGGTTAGTCTCTATGACCCCGTCTACTCGGACGGCGGCGAGCCCCTCTATGTCATGGATCAGATCAGCGACAAAAAAAACCGGGAAGACAGATGGGTGGAACAGCTCTCCTTAAGCGACGCGATCAAACGCCTCGGCGATCGGGAGTCCCGCATCATCCGGCTCCGGTTTTTTGAAGGGAAAACGCAGATGGAAGTGGCTTCCGAAATTCATATTTCCCAGGCGCAGGTCAGCCGTCTGGAAAAATCCGCGTTAAAAACAATGAAAAATTATCTGACGCTGTGTTAAAGCAGCGAATCTTCGAGGTCATCGATACCGGCTCCGCATACTGCTCCGTGATGACTTCAATACTCTACCTGATCCACCAGCACCGCATGCAGGACAAAACGATAATGATCTCCCGTAGAAGTACAGGTTGTAAGCGTCACAATCCGGTCATCGCGGTCCGGTGTAATCCCCGTATCATACATAGAACCGGAGATCATCGTATCGATCAAGTCCTGATAATCTTCATCCGGCTGATATCCGACCGTATAGATCACACTGTCATCCAGAACCTCTTCATAGGAAAAAATCTGATACCGGTACGCCGCAGTCTCTGTATAAATCGTAAAATATGGATTCGCCTCATAAAATCCCTCTTCATTTTTATATTTTTTCAGTGACCCGAACATCGTACCATTTCTCATGTTATGTCCGTAAATAATATTATAATAATCCGAAAAATCCGGGGAATTGGCTGCTTCCATGAAAATACTCCCCGCAATATAATACTCTCCGTACAGATTCGTCCGCAGGTAAGTATCATTCGTCTCACCATGAAGGATCGGATAATCCACGCCGACCGCCGCCGTGTCGTCAAAGCGAATCCACCCGATCACATCCGCATTGATTGCCTCTAAAGAATCAAAGTCAATCCGTACCGAAGCCCAATCATATTCTTCCTCATCAGAAGACTCCTCATCGGTATCCTCACCCAAATCAACGACTGCCCCGGTCAGATCCTGATAGGTATCCTCCGACTGCTTATAATCCAAAAGGATCGGAATCAGTTTTGAGAGCGAAAAGATGATTACTGCGATGGCCGCGAGCAATATGACTGTGTTTAATACCTTTCCTGATTTTTTCTGTTTTTTAGCCGAGTTTTTCTGGTCTTTTGCTGACATTTCTCTCCCTTTATCTGTCCTTTCCGTATCTGTCCGTTTATCCTTATGATGATTTCGACGACAAAGATGCTTATTTTTACAGTTCCCTGTATCGTCTCATCAGTAAACCACCACCGGCCAGCCGATCTGCACATATTCATACACTGTCTTCATCGCCGACAGCGGTGTGTTGACACAGCCATGAGAACCGTTCGTCTTATAAATACTGCCGCCAAATTCGCTTCTCCAGGTGGCGTCATGAATCCCGACATTTCCATTGAACGGAAGCCAGTAGCTGACCTCAGAATTATAATCCTGACCGCTCAGGGTATAGTCCGTAATTCTCGCATCAACCGCCCACACACCGCCAGAAGGCGTATCATAGCCTCTTGAAGAATTGCCCGTCACCACCGGCGTGGAAATCACGCATTGTCCCTCACTGTATACCCACATGGTCTGCGCCGAAATACTGATCTCAACATAGGAATCTCCGATGTCATTCGTATCCCTGCAGATGCCGCTGTAACGGTACACCGGCTCTACCGTCACAGACTCCCCTGCCGCAAGCAGTTCCAGCAATTCCGCCGTCGTACTGTCCCTGTTGATGCACCAGCCGTAATCGCCGCCCTTTAAGGATATCGTGGACCCGCCGGTCGTCGTAAATGTCCGGCTGAGTCCGAAGGTATCCGTCTGATAAGCCATCTGATACACCCAATCCGCCACGGCATCCTCATCGATCTCATAGGTAAAATCATCCCCGAAAAGAATCCACTCTGCAATTACGTCGCCGTCAACCACCATGGTTCGGTCACTGAAATCATATGTAATCTCTATGTCTATCAGCTGATTTAAATCTTCACACTCCGCCACCAGCTCTTCTGTATCCTGATACACTGCGGGTGCCACATAACAGGAGAGCTCTTCCAGCGAAATCTCCGTCTCCCCACTGTAAATTGCATCGGATATCACCGGGTATACGGTATCATACTCCAACTGGTTGCCATAGGTCTCTTCCTGAATGATATAAATCCCGTCCTCATACACCAGGCAGGTGTCCGTCGGTGCCGTCATATTCTCCTCCTGCATGCAGGAAAGCGCCCGGACTGTACTTGCAACCAGACTATCATCCGCCGCCACTGCAATCTCCTGATCGCTCTGTGTCGTTGCAAACATCAGAAACCACAGGGCCGTATGCTGATCTTCCAGGAGCGCATCAATCTCGCCCTGATCGTCATAGTCCAATCCAACCTGCTCCGCTGTGATAGTCTCCTCGCCATCCCGGGTGGTGATCACCAGCGAATATTCGCCGACTTTTTCCTTCACCTGTTCCTTAACGGTCTCCACGGTCTGGAAACGTATCGCAACCCCGAAAACGGTACCGCCCCCGTAAAAATGACTGCTGAAATACACGCAGCCCGCAACATACACTGCCGCAAGAGCAATCGCTATAATCAACAACGCCTTTAACGCTTTTGATTCTCTTCGCCTCTGTCTCTTCAATTCCTGTCTTAATCTGGTCTTTTGTGTCAAAATAATTTCCTCAATATATGCTTTCTTATGTATCACAGTTCATCAATATCCGAAAACGAAATCCTCACGCTCACATAAAAGAAGCCGTTTGGGAATATCAACGCAACATCTTCTTTCCATCATACCTTTTTTTTCATAATCATCAACCTTTCTCACAGATTTTTAACATAAATGTAACTATTTTTTACCCGTTTTACTCGTATTTCACGATTTCTTTTTTCAAACGCTTCATAATTTTTTTCTCTAGTCTCGATATATAAGACTGGGAAATTCCCATCAGGTCTGCAACTTCCTTCTGGGTATACTCTTTTGTATTTCCCGCAGCCAAGCCGTAGCGCAGTTCGATGATCTTACGCTCTCTCGATGAGAGTCTGGCAATGGCCCGCTTTAAAAGCTTTTTCTCCACCTCCATTTCCATATCCCGGTAAATAACATCCTCCTCCGTTCCGAGGATGTCAGAGAGCAGCAATTCATTGCCATCCCAGTCTACATTCAAAGGTTCGTCAAGAGAAACCTCCATCTTCATCTTACTTGTTCTGCGCAGGTACATCAGGATCTCATTCTCAATACACCGCGAGGCATACGTAGCCAGTTTAATCTTTTTCGTCGGATTATATGTATTGATTGCCTTGATCAAACCGATCGTCCCGATTGAGATCAGATCTTCCACCCCAATCCCCGTATTGTCAAATTTTTTCGCAATATAGACCACCAGCCGCAGATTATGCTCGATCAGAACCGAACGGGCGCTGTCTTTTTCCTCCATTTCCAACAGGGAAATACAGCTGGTCTCCTCCTCCGTTTCCAGCGGCGGCGGCAGCATATCTGCACCTCCGATATAATGTATTTCGTTTGATTTTAAAAACAGCAGATTTTTTATCGTCGGTATCAGTTTAAATTGAAATTTTCCCGGTATCGAAATTTTTAAATACATGCGCAAAGAGCTCCCTATTTTGTTAATTATATCAAATGATGTTGTGGTCAAAAGCCTTTACAAATGATGATACCTTCGGATTGCTCCACAAAAACCGCAGCTGTGCATAAGTTCGATCACGGAAATCAGAGATTTCCTATCTCACTTATCCCGCAATCCTCCTCATCATATGTATCTGTCAGGAGACTGCTTCATTTAAAAGCATCTGCACATCCGCCGCCTCCATCAACCTGCCGGCATGCAGACCGATGTGCGGCTTTTCAACCTCCCGAACTGCACCCTTCAGATAAATATCCATCTTATCCAGTGTGATCACCCGTATTGCTGCCCGCTCATCACTGACCGTGCGCAAAAAAATCTGCTCCGCGTCATCAGCATCCGGAAGCCATCCCGCCGGAAGCACGGATTCCTCCACAATGCTGACCGGCTTCCCATTCTTCGGATGCCGCAGCAGATTTCCGCTGTCACAATAAGCTTTCACGGAAAGACACTCCCCGCCGAGCCACAAATCTACCTCACAGATTCGCCCTGTTACGCGCCGCCGCAGCTGCCACAGTATAAAAAGCGCCATGGTCAGGATACCGCTGACAAGAAGCATCACCGGTGAACTCAGGCCGAATTGAAGCCAGAGGCTCTCCTGCACACCGCCGGCAAAAAACAGGAAGAGATAAACGGTCAGCAGCAACACAAAAAAATCCTTTCGGTTTTTAGGTGAAAACGCACATATCGTCATTCCCGGATTCAGAACCAGATGCACCAGCAAAACATAGAAAAGCCACGCCGGAAACAGGAGAAGTAGCGCCGTACTTATCGCCACAGCCCCGGCGGCGGCGATAAAAATCCGCCCGAAGCAAACTTTGCGGTTCCCGCAGACAGCCGCAAAAAGCAATGCGGACGCATCCATCAGAAAATTATATAAAAAGAAAACATCTATGTACCACTCATATCTCACAATTCACCTCCCTTATCATCATAGTAAATAAAACCCCGCGATTTTTTTGTCAAAATCGCGGGGTGAATAATAAAAATCGGGAGGAATTATATTATCTCCGGGTCGTCTTTAAGAAATCCGGAATCTTGATATCCTTCTGCGCCACAGAAGGTGTCGGGTTCTTCGGACGCTGTACGCTCGTTATATTCTGAATCGGCTGCGCCGGTGAAGGCGTCGTCGTCTTCGTCGGTGTGGCAGCCGTCCGGTTCAGATTCATAGACGAAACCGCCGGATTGCTGAACTTGCTGTCAAACGCAGGCATCACACTCGGAGACTCTGTCGGAGACTCCAGGCCGGTCGCGATGACAGTGATCGTCGCCGCATCCTGGAAGGACTCGTCATACTTCGCACCAAAGATGATATTTGCATCTTCTCCGGTGAGCTCCTGTACATAGCTGGCTGCGTCGTTGGCATCCATAAGGGAGATATCTCCGGAAATATTGATAATCACATGTGATGCGCCGGTGATAGTAGTCTCAAGCAGCGGGCTGGACACGGCCATCTTCACAGCCTCGAGCGCCTTGTCGTCGCCGCTTGCGGAACCGATACCGATATGAGCCATACCCTTGTCCTTCATCACCGTCTGAACATCCGCAAAATCCAGATTGATCAGTGCCGGGAGGTTAATCAGGTCGGTAATACCCTGAACTGCCTGCTGCAGCACCTCATCCGCCTTCTTTAAAGCGTCCGGCATCGTCGTTCTTCTGTCAACAATCTCAAGAAGCTTGTCATTCGGAATCACGATTAGTGTATCTACATTGTCTTTTAAATTGTCAATACCGATCAGTGCGTTCGACATACGCTTCTTCGCCTCGAACTTGAACGGCTTGGTCACTACGCCTACAGTAAGAATCCCCTGGCTCTTGGCAATCCTGGCCACCACCGGAGCTGCGCCGGTACCGGTACCGCCGCCCATTCCACAGGTGACAAATACCATGTCCGCACCCTCTATCGCTCTTCCGATCTCCTCCGCACTCTCCTCTGCAGCCTTCTCGCCGATCTCCGGCTGAGCGCCCGCGCCGAGTCCTTTCGTCAGCTTTTCACCTATCTGAATCAGGGTGGGCGCCTTACACAGTGTCAACGCCTGCTTATCAGTATTAATCCCGATAAACTCCACTCCCCCGATACTCTCATCTATCATACGGTTCACGGCATTGTTGCCGGCACCTCCAATTCCAATAACGATAATTTTAGCGCTGGATTCAGCCCCTATAGACATAATCTCGACCACAACAGTTCCTCCTTAATATATTTCGCATGCAACGCGCATTTATTTCATCATAAAGTTATGTATATTTATCCCGAATTATTCATGACAGCTTAGCATCATCCGGATTGGACTAAAAATATC
>JAJPZY010000050.1:0-9401 GCA_021204085.1 Clostridiales bacterium
TCAAGGTTTCTATAGGATTTAGACATAAAAAACAAGGTAGAATTTGACACTACCATATTTACTAAGGAGGTAACCTTATGACTGTATTAGGAATTATCGGTATCATTCTCGGTATCGTACTTCTGATCTACGGCGCGTATAAGGGTATCAGCACGATTATTCTGGCACCCTTATGCTGCCTGCTCATTGCGCTGTTCAATGGCATGAATCTGCTGACGACTTTCACAGATACCATGCTTCCCAGCGTTTGTAACTATGTAACGGCTATGTTGGGGCCGGTACTGATGGGATGTGTGATCGCCGCGCTTTACAATACCAGCGGAGCGGCGCTTTCCATCGCAAATATTCTGTATGATCTGTTTACCTTTAAGGCAAGAAAAGCTGCCGGAGAGGGTGAGAAGGTTGTCATGAGACCGATTCTTGCGATTGTTACCATTTATGTTATCGGTACAGTTCTGGCTTACAGCGGAATGAATCCGGTTGTATTGATGTTTATCCTGTTCCCTATTGCCATGGATCTGTTTGAAAAGGCGAATATGCCGAGAGCCATGGGTCCCGGCGTTGTCCTCGGTGCACTGGCGACGGCAGCCTGCAGTATGCCGGGTACCACATCTGACCAGAACGTTCTGGCTGTACAGATGCTCGGCACATCTCCCATGGCGGCGGCGATACCGGGATTTATCGGCGGCGGCGTTGTTCTGGCACTGAACATGATTATGATGAATATTATTTCAAAAAGGGAGATTGCAAAGGGCAATACCTTTACTCCTTCTCCGAAGATGCCTACGCGCCCGGTTGATTTTAAGACACCTCACTGGATTATCTCTATCATTCCTATCGCTGTGACGTTGATTACATATAATGCGTTGGGGTGGGATATCCTTGTTGCCATGATGCTTAATATTATTTTGTCACTGATCCTGTTTTTCCCGTACTACGGAAAATTTGCAGGGTTAAAAGAGCTGATCAAGCCGGTGGGCGAGCAGACGACCATGCTGGTTCTTCAGGTTGGACTTCTGGGAGCCATCGGCGGTGTTGTTGCGGCGTCTCCCGCGTTCCCGGTAATCAGTGACGGATTGCTTGCCATGAATTGTCCGGCATTGTTTAAGGTTGTCATCTGTGTGGCGGTTCTGACCGGTGCATCCGGATCCGGCCCTGCAGGACTTTCCGCGACGCTGCCTTACATGTCCGAGACCTTTACGTCCATGGGTGTGAGCATGAGTGCGCTGCATCGTGTATCCGTGTTTGCTTCTCAGACGCTGGATACACTTCCGACAAACCCTGGTTATATCATTGCTACCGGCATTGCGGATATTGAGATTAAGGATTCCTATAAGTATGTATTTATCACGACGGTTTTAAATACCACAATCACGGCGATTGTAGTGGCACTGTTGCTGACGATTGTTCCGGGATGGGCATGATTCTATTGAAATTATAGTATCACGTTTGGCAGATGGCCGACAGGTATATCCTGACCGGTGATCTGCCAAAACGTTATATGGAAATAAGAGAAGATAGTTTTCGCTAACAAGTCACGGATTTCTGATATCAGGAGTGTAAACCGGAAAATATATGCGGACATGTATTTGATCGGAGACAAAATGTAAACTATGATGTAAGGAGGAGAAAAATGAGCCAGAGAAAAGAAATGCTGTTTAAGAACACAGAGTATATCGGATACTCTGATCTGAACCGTAAGCCCGGATTTCAGATGGCTATGTATAAGTCGCCGAAGGGAACGTATTATATTTATACGGCGTGTTTCCGGGATAACGGCTTTAATATCGTGGAAGTGACAGATCCGACCAGTCCGAAGGCTACATGGGTGGAAGGAGACTGGATTTCCGATGTTCATGACGGGCAGAGCCTTCCGAAGATTCAGACCGGTGACGGAAAGCTGATCGCGATCTATGGTGGAACCATGCGGGTGCTGCACGGAACGCATGAAATGCCTTTCTGGGGAGGCATAAAAATCTATGACATTGCTGAAGATCCCATGCATCCGAAATTTTTGGGACAGTTCGAGTGTGAGGATGGACCGGGCGCACACAGATGCTTTTACAATGGCGGTGATTATGTCTATGTAGTCGGAAGTAAGCGGAATTTTATGGGTTATATTATCCGTATTGTGGATATCTCGGACCCGACAAACCCGGTGGAAGTGGGAAGTTATTGGGATGATCATCAGTTCCTGGGCAATAAAAAGGTGGGTGAGATTCCGGAGATTGGAACAGAAGAATTTATGAAACTGCCCAATATGCATGCAATTACCGTAAAAGATGATATTCTTTATGCGGCGTATCCAAATGTGGGATTTTGTCTGATTGACGTACACGATAAGACAAAACCTCAGTTGATCGGTAAACTGCCGCTGAATCCGCCGTTCAGTAACGGGCAGAGCGGTGCCGCTGTTCATTCTGCGATGCCTCTCGGAGACCGGCCTTATGCCATCGTGACAACAGAGGCGGAGCGTGTGCGCTATTTTTCAAATGAGCGTCTGGAAGGTATGTTCCATAAGATTACGACACAGCCGATGAATATTATCGGAATGGTAGAAACGGTTGATCCCGAAAATCCCAGCCTGATCGCGATATTCCCTTATCCGGAAGTCCCGGAAGGGTATACTCATGGAGAGGATTTCAATATCGTGGACGGCGTTCGCGCGGTATTTGGTCCTCATAATATGTTTGATGCGTTCGGGCAGGATTGCTATGAAAAGCGGGATGACAGGGTTTACAACTGCTACTTCCACGCCGGATTGCGTATTTACGATGTGAGCAATCCTTTCATGCCGAAAGAAATTGCGTATTTCCTGCCGCCGGATCCGCAGGGTGAGAACTGGTTCGACACGGAGGAAGGTGATCTGATGCCGGGACCGAAGGTGGCTATTACGGAGGATGTTCTGGTAGATGACAGAGGGTATATTTACCTTACGACCTGTCAGGACGGAATGTATATCGTAAGGTGTACGGTTTAAGGAATGCTGTTGAGAGAAGCGGTGGTGTCTATAAAAATAAGTGAACAATCCTGCGAGATTTATGATATACTTGTCACAGAATAGAAGCCAGACAGGAGAACCCCTATGAGTTTTGACAAAATTGTTTCCCGATGGAAGAACGAGAAAAAAGATACATCGGAGGATCTTCGTGTATTGCTGGATAATTTCCGCATTGTTTTCGCGTATAATTCCGGCCGGATTGAGAATGAGGAGATTACCCTGCACGATACACGGGAGATTTTTGAAAACGGAAGAGTGGTTAATTACACCGGTGACCTGCGTACCTTATTCGAGATCAAGAATCAAAAGGACTGTTTTGAGTTTTTTCTGGATTGTGTTGTTGAAAAGAGAGAACTTACTCTTGAGCTGATCTGTGATCTTCATCGGCGTCTTATGACGGGCTGTTATGACGAGACTCGTTATCAAAAGGGGGAGCGTCCCGGGCGGTTTAAGATTCACGATTATGTTACCGGGGACGGAATCGGTGCGGCGCCGGAGGAAGTCGAGGCGGAGCTGAAGGAACTTTTGGATGAAGTGAAAGCGGAGGAAGGAAAAGATGTCATGACGATTGCCGCGTATCTTCATCTGCGCTTTGAGGAGATTCATCCTTTTGCTGACGGGAACGGGCGTCTTGGACGGACGCTGCTCAATTATTATCTGATGACGCATGAGTATCCGCCGCTGGTTTTGTTTGAGGAGGATAAAAAGACTTATTATATGGCGCTGGCTGTCTATGACAAGACGGGGAAGATCGATGGGTTTCTGGCGTTTCTTAAGGAGCAGATGGTGAAGACGTGGGAGCGGAAAAAGAAGCCGGCGATAAAGCTGAATATGTTGCTGTAAGCAGACGGTTCGAATTTTGGAATTACTATTGACATACGAAAAAATAATGTGTATTATAACGAAGAGAGAGTATATGACATGCCGATGTCAGTGCTCTCTTTTTGCTTTTTAAAAGTGAAAAGATATGTTGTTTAGGAATCGATTATTCGGTTTAGACGGAAGTTGCATTTACGGGTTGACACCCTATTAAATAGGGTATAATATAATAAAAAGGGAAGGCTATTGATGACAGATATTATTCAATCTCTTGTTAGAACATTTGTTTTGACGGATGAGTTTTCCAGAAGGTGGGAAAAGTTGGGGTTAACGGATGATGACCAGTTGAGACTTGAATTGGAAATTTTAAATGACCCGGAAATTGGTAAAGTAATCCCGGGTACAGGTAAATTGAGAAAAATGAGATTTGCTTTTAAAAATCGCGGAAAAAGTGGGAGTATCAGAGTTTGCTATGTGGATTTTGTTATTTAGGAAACAATATATTTGATTACTGTTTATGCAAAAAATGAGAAGGATAATTTGACACAGGCAGAACGGAATACTATTAAGAAAATGATTCAGGTACTTGAACAAACATTATGATGGAGGTGAGATATATGTCCGGAGTATATGACAGCATAATGAGAGGTCTTTCTGAGGTATTAGAAGATCAGGAGAAATCTGAGAATGAAAAAGTTCTTAAGAGGCGGATGGTAAGTGTAGTTCCGGTGAAAAAATATACGGAATCAGAGATTAAAGAGATTCGGCATTCTGTTGGCATGACGCAGAAAGCGTTTGCGTGTTATTTGGGAGTGTCAGATAAAACGGTTGAAGCGTGGGAGGCTGGAAAAAATCAGCCATCCGGAGCGGCAAGCCGGATTTTGTCTATGATGGAGATGGATTGCAATTTAATTCAGGAATTCCCCTTTGTGGCGATGGAGTAGGAGTCATACTTTCAGATTTTTAAGCATTTCCTGATAGTCTCTCATGGTATTTATGTTGATAAGACAATCTTTCAGTTCGCCAAGGTTTTCCTCGTCCACATAAAATACGTTAGATGCGGTAAGCAGATCCCGGAGTCGATAATTTTTCTCCCGGATCTGTTTTTCTATTTGAGGGAGGATGCTTCGATGATAAATGCCGGCGGTCGTGTAGACCCGGCCGTCTCGATTTCGCACCAGCAGTGCGTCAGGATTGCCGGATCGGAAGGAAGTAAAAGCATTGTAGTTGGAGTGATACAGATCGCCGGAATCGGCTTGGCTCGGGGAGCCGGAATCGGATCGTGCCGAAGAGTCGGAACCGCACGGAATTGGCTTCCCGGCACTGCCCTGATTCCACAGGAGCATAAGATGGCGCACAAAAGCAGCGCTCATCAGCGGCATGTCGCAGGCGCAGACAAAGAAGGTATCTGCGGCTATCTGATGCATGGCCGTACTGATGCCGCCCAGTGGGCCGATATGGTTTTCCTCGTCAACGATGCACGGATAAGTTGTATTTGTTGTGAAATCTGGTGATATGTCCGCTGATATAGACAGATAGACCGGGCCGCAGGACGACAGCTCCGCAGCAATCTTTTCCGCGAAGGTTTGATTGTTAATTAATAAGTTTGCTTTGTTTTGCCCCATCCGGCGGCTGTGGCCGCCGGTCAGGAGAAGAATCGCGAATGAGTCCATGCGGTGCCTTTCGGAGTGTGTGCCGACAGATACAGTGTCTGACTGGCAATTGAGTTGATGTTTGCGTCTTACGGTGTTGGCTTACACCGGAGTTCCTTTTCCGTAACCGCAGTTGGGGAAGGTGCAGGTGGGACAGCCGAGGCAGAATCCTCCGTTCCCCATGCAGGCGAAATCTTTCTTGCTCATGGTCACACCGGCGGCCAGCCGGGGCAGGACAATGTCAAAGACGGTCGTCTTGTTGTACATGACGCATCCGGGAAGTCCGCAGACCGGAGTTCCGTCGTCAAAATAGGCCAGCAGGAACATGGCGCCCGGAAGCACCGGGGCTCCGTAGGTAACGATGCGGGCGCCGGATTCTTTGATGGCGCCGGGGGTCTGATCATCCGGGTCGACGCTCATCCCACCGGTGACGGTGATGAGGTCAACGCCTTTTTCCTTTAATTCCAGAATAGCGTTGGTGATTTTTTCCTTATCGTCGTTCAGAGTAATGTGTTCTGTGGTTTCGATGCCGAATTGTTTCAGCTTTTCCATAACGACCGGGGTAAAGGTGTCCTGAATTCTGCCGTAAAATACTTCATTGCCTGTCGTGATGATGCCCGCTGTTTTCATTTGATAGGGTACTATGCGTGCCAGCGGTTTCTCTCCGGCAGCGGCTTTTACCCGTTCCATTTTATCTTTGGCGATGACCAACGGAATGATGCGCGTCCCCAGAAGCTTGTCGCCGGCTTTGACCGCGGTGTTGGTGTGGCGGGAGGCGATCATGATTTCTTCAATCTCATTGACTGTGGCAAGGCGTGTGACGTCAATCTGAAACAGGCCGTCACAGGTGGCGGTCAGCTCGATTTTCCCCTCTTTGGGGCTGCTGGCCTTCATGTGGTCGTTTAAGCAGATGTCGCGAAGAATTTCGGCTGCTTCGTCTTCGTGGAGCATGGTTTCATCTTTTTCCCAGACGTAGAGGTGGTCTTTTCCAAGCTTGAGAAGCTCCGGGATGTCTTCTTCCGTGACAATGTGGCCCTTACGGAATGCCGTGTCTTTTACGACGTCTTTGATGATTCGGGTAATGTCGTGGCAGAGGACGTGTCCTGCTGCTTCAGTAGTTTTGATCAGTTTCATATGAGGAACCTTCCTTTCTCAGTTCGCAGTTTTTTCTTTTGCTGGGCATGTTGTAAGTTATTATGGTGCCGAGAGGTGCTGACTGTTTTTCTGCCACTGCTCATATCATTCCAAGGTAGTGTGTTAGTAATGAAAGTTCTTCCGGTATTGTGCTTCCGGATTCTGTGTCTGGATTTCTTAAAGTCGTTCCGTATCTGTATCCGGAAAATATTTTCGAAATATATCATCCGACGCAGCCTGTATTTCCTGCTGCATGGCGTGATAACGACGTAAACATTCTTTTCCCTCGTCGGTCAGTTCGGAGGAACCGCCGTTTTTCCCGCCGATCTGTCGAGTGAGCATGGGAAAGCCGACGACCTGTTCCGCGCGTTTGATCAGTTTCCAGCATTTACTGTAGGACATGTGCATGGTCTGAGCCGCCATGTTGATGGAACCGTTTTCCTGAATCCGGCAGAACAGTTCGGCGGCACCGGGGCCGAAGAAATCGTCTTCGTTTTCTAATACGATTTTTGTTCTGGGTCTGAGCATATCTGAAGTGCCTCCTTCTTACAGTCTTACAGAGTTCTGTTTGTCATATAATCAAAGATTGCCTGCGCGACTTCCCCGGGGTGGTTTAAATCCAGAATCGGGACGTTTGCGGGAAAATCACCGGTCTCTGTACAATCTGTAGCGATTCCGATCAAGGTGTCCGACTTGCAGACCGGTGCGGAGGAATTTCCTGCCCGGACGATTTCAATTTTGGGGTAATCCGTCCATTTAAATCCCTCCAGAAGAATCAGATCTGCTTCGGGGAAGGCCGGGATTAAGTCGGATTCTGTTATTGCGGAAATGTTATTGTATAAACCGGCTGCAGGAGTTGTTTCCCGGGGATGACTCTTATCGGATGTCTTCCGCTGTTCGGGATCGTATCCGGTTTGTGGATCGGAAGAGTTCATATTCTCTGAGTCGGGGTTTCGCTTTATCACCATGGTGAGTTCGTCAGAGTAGATGGCCGTGCCGCAGGCTCCCGCAGTACGGTGTCTGTAGCTGTCCGTCCCGGGTACATCCGGGTCAAAGCCGTGTCCGTCATGCTTGATAGTTGCTATCTGCCATCCCATCTTTCGGAAGATGGGAATCAGCTTGGTGATCAGCGTCGTTTTTCCGGAGTTTTTGACGCCGGAGATGACAAATACCCGGGGCTCCGAAGATGCGGAGGCAGTATTTTTTGATTCAGCTGCTGCATAGCCGTTTGGGATGGATATCCGAGTTTCCGAGGAGAGGCCTGTGGTATTTTCCCCTGAGAGACTTTTCGGAGCGTTGAAAAAGGAATCATGTGTGCTCAGGTGATCTGACGGTGTCAGGAGCCGGACATTCACCGGATCTCCTTCACGCAGTGCGGGGGTTCCCGGGGCGATATCAATCAGGCAGTTGCAGCCGCGCATGGATGCCAGCACACCGGAGGAGTGGAGACCGTCAGGCAAATAAACGAAGCCGTTTTCATAACGGGCGCGGATAAACCGGCGTCCTCTGCTTGCTTTTCGGAATTCGCTCTGAAGAATTGCGGTTGTCTCTTCCATGGAATAACGATTGTCCGCGGTCATTTTTTCCAGGGCGGGACGAATCAGAAGTTCCATGTTGGCCAGTGCGCCGAACGGGTTTCCGGACAGGCTGATAACGGGAATTTCTTTAAAAACGGAAAAAATAGTCGGAGACCCGGGTTTTAAGCGAACTTTCCAGAAGAGTTTTTTCGCGCCAAGGAGTTGTATGGTTTCATGCAGGATATCTTTTTTTCCTACGGAGACGCCGCCGGTGGTCAGGATCAGGTCTGCACCGCTCTCGGCCGCTCGGCGAATTGCCGCCGCGACTGCTTCCGTGTCATCTGAAATATGTTCTGCCAGAATCGGGGTAATTCCGAATTCTGACAGCCGTGCAGTGAGTAAATAGTAGTTGCTGTTATAGATTTTCCCGGGCAGAAGCGGCTGTCCCGGTTCCGTCACTTCATCGCCGGTGGTAAACAGGGCAATGCGGGGATTATCGAAGACGGGAACCGTGTCCATACCCATAGCGGCCAGATTGGCGAGTTCGATGTATCCGAGCTTTTCGCCGGCCCGGAGCATGCAGGTTCCTTTTTTGAAATCTTCGCCGTGGTCACAGTAGTTGCCGTGTGCCGGTACCGGTTCATAGATGGATACCGTTGTCTCGCCGTAATCGGTGCTTTCCTGGCGGACGCAACAGTCGCAGCCTGCCGGAATCGCAGCGCCTGTCATAATGCGGATCGCTTCGCCGGGCTGTACGGTGCGGTTGGAATACTGACCGGCGTCGATTTCCTCTACGACGCGGAGGAGCGCCGGGTGTTCGGCGGAAGCTTCCTGTATGTCGGCCGCACGGCAGGCATATCCATCGATGGGAGAGCGGTCAAACGGAGGGTTTTCCATATCGGTTATCATGTCTTCCGCGAGAATTCGCCCGGAGGCGGACAGGAGCGGCAGACGCTCTGTCCGGGTGATTTTTTTCGTGTGAGATAAGATGCAATTGATGGCATCTTCGAGGGAAATTCCTTCGCGGTAGGCTGTATTTTCTGTGTGATCCATCTGGGGTTTTCATCCTTTCTTTTTTTGGAGCACTTTTTGGTGGAAGGCGATGATCGTTGGGGTCAGCGCAACGCGATTTCTCAATAACTATGCTGGAAAAGAAACCTTGCGGAGCAGAGGAAATTGTCCTCTGTGGCCTGCTTTCTTGGGATTTCGCCCGTAAAGCAAGTGCAGGGGTACGGACGAAAGAAAACTTTTTTGGGATTTCGCCCGTAAAGTATGTGC
>JAJPZY010000050.1:9501-22411 GCA_021204085.1 Clostridiales bacterium
GCAGGGGTACGGACGAAAGAAAACTTTTTTGGGATTTCGCCCGTAAAGTATGTGCAAGGGTACGGACGAAAGAAAATATTTATGAGAAATCGTCTGTAAAGTATGCATAGATATACGGACTGGTATGTAGATATTGTGTGTTCGTCCGTATGCATGCAAGCATACCCATCTGTTTCCTTGCCTATTTTTCTCTGCCTTGTTCCGCACATTCCCCTTCTGTTCCTCTCAGGATCCCGAGTCCGTGTCTGAGGCTCGGCAGCAGGAATTCCAACGCTTCTGTCACGGCTTTCGGGCTGCCCGGCAGATTGATGATCAGGGTCTTTTTTCGGATTCCGGAAACAGCGCGGCTTAACATGGCGCGGGGGGTGATAGTCATAGAATATCCCCGGATGGCCTCGGCGATGCCGTTGGCCATGCGGTCGCAGACGGCAATGGTCGCTTCCGGCGTGATATCCCGCTTGGCGAATCCGGTTCCGCCGGTGGTAAAGATGACATCAACCTGCCGCTGGTCTGCAAGGCGGATCAGCTCTTTTTCCAGAAGCGGCCGTTCGTCCGGCAGCAGCAGAGTCTCTTTAATATCGTAATTATCAGCTTGAAGCATGTTCACAATGGCGGGACCGCTTTTGTCTTCCCGCTCTCCGGCATATCCCTTATCGCTCAGGGTGATAACTGCCGCGGTAAACGGCCGGTCCGGTTTTGGAGGAATCATTTCTATGGAATCTCCTTTCTGAATGGCGCCTCCGGTGAGGACTTCGGCAAAGACACCCTCCCGGGGCATGATGCAGTCTCCCATGGTTTGATAGATCTGACAGTGAGTGTGGCACTCTTTTCCAATCTGGGTCATTTCAAGCAGCGCGTCCCCGATGCGAAAGCGGGTGCCGACAGGCAGCGCACGCAGGTCGAATCCTTCCACGATCAGATTCTCGCCGAAATCTCCCGGCTTTACGTTTGCCCCTTTTGACTGAAACTCCCGGATTTTTTCGACGGAAAGAAGGCTGACCTGCCGATGCCAGTTTCCCGCATGAGCATCGTTTTCGATTCCCCAGTCGGGGAGGAGGCGGGCAGAAGCTACTTCCTGTTTTGGCGTGCCCCGCTTTGTGCTGATGCAAATATGTAATATTGTTCCCATTTATTGTTTCCTTTTCTAATTATTGCTGCTCATGATGTATTGTATCTCAGCTGCTTGCTGATATATATTTCGATGTTGGCAATGAATAAGGAGACATTGGCGGTTTATAAAAATACCGCGTGAGTCCTGCCAACAGCGATTTTATATATAGGAACAATAATCCTGCATGGTTTATGTACTCCTCAGCCGCCGATTGCTGACATACCCTTTGTCTCGGCAGGTAACGGCATACCAGCAAAGCTCTGATCCGGTCTGTTTTCTGGGCAATCGTCTGCAGCTGTGTCAAAGCAGTGCATCCGCGGTTTGGAGGATATGGCCTTCGCCAGAATACGCCGCACATTCTCATCTGCCCGGTTGGGTTGTGCGCTGTTGTTTGCTGGGTTCGATTGTAAGCCATTATGATTTCGGTATTGTTGAAATTGGGTATTGTTTTGCTCCGGTTGCGCTGTATAGCATGGTTGATCTTGCCGGGCAGTGCGGTTCTGTTTACCGGTGAGTGTAGTATTCTTATCCCCGGTTCGCAGCGCTGAGCGGACGTCGAAACCGCTTCCGTAGCTCAGGCAGGGTTTGATCTCTCCGGTGGAGGTCATACGGATGCGGTTGCAGCTGCCGCAAAATGTTCCGTGAATCGGGCTGATAAAACCGACGCTGCTGTCAAAACCGGGAAGACGATAGTAGACAGCGGGGCCGTTGCCGTGGGTTTTGTTATCCGGTATCAGCGGACCGAATTCTTTTTCTATGTCATGGAACAGGCTTATGTTTGAGACCGGGGTGCCGAATCTTCCCTGCCCGACAGGCATGAGCTCTATGAAGCGGACATCTATCCCATACTGTTTTGCCAGCTGCAGCAAATCTCTCCAGGAATCAGCGTTGAGGCCCTGTTGCAGAACGGTGTTTATTTTTACTTTTAAACCGGATTTGCAGGCAGCCTTAATCGAAGAGATCACCTGATTAAGGCAGTCGGAGCCGGTGATTTGTTCATATAAACGTCGGTCTGTCGTATCCAGACTGATATTAACCGCGTTAAGTCCGGCGGCGGTAAGTTCCTCCAGATATTTCCCCAGAAGGACGCCGTTTGTCGTCATCGTTACCTGCTCTACACCGGGAATCCGGCGGATCATGCGTATCAGTGCCGGACATCCGAGGCGGGCAAGCGGTTCGCCGCCGGTAATTTTAAACCGGGTGATGCCGAGTGCCACGGCCTGTTTGCAGACGCGCGTGATTTCCTCGTAGGTCAGAATCTCTTCCATGGGAATCGTCGGAATTCCGTGGGGCATGCAGTAGACGCAGCGGAGATTGCAGCGATCGGTGACGGAAATGCGCATGTAGTTGATTTCTCGGTTTAAAGAATCTTTCATAACATTAAAAAGCCATTATATTGACGCAGTGTATAAGTCGAAGTACAAAAATCATATGTATGGAGCTCATTTAGGCCGGCCACGGAACAATCATTTCGGATAAATGAAATGTCCGCTTTTTCCGCCGGCTTTTTCCGCCAGATGAATGTCGGTAATTTCCATGGAGCGATCGATGGCTTTGCACATATCGTAGATGGTGAGCAATGCCGTGCTCACACCGGTCAGCGCTTCCATCTCGACACCGGTTTGCCCGGAGCATTGAACCGTGCAGGAGGCGGTGATGCGCCCCTCTTCCGGAATGAGTTCAAAATCAATACTGCATTTCTGAATCAGCAGCGTGTGGCAAAGCGGGATGAGGGAAGAAGTTTGCTTGACACCCATGATCCCGGCTACCCGGGCAACGCCGAGGACGTCCCCTTTTTTTACAGTGCCTTCCTGAACCGCCTGCATCACTTCTTTGCAGACCAGAATGCTGCCGGTTGCTGTCGCTGTGCGGGACGTGATCGGTTTGTCTGAGACATCGACCATAACGGCATTGCCTGCCTGGTCGAAGTGGGAAAGTTTTTGAGTCATTCTTGTTTCTCCATTATTTTGTATTATGGTTAAATCTACAAAAAAGCATGATACTTCGGATTGCTCCACAAAACCCGTTCTCGCAATCCGAAAAACATTCGGAATCCGCTAAATTTGACTAAAAACCAGTCAAATTTGCTACTTCCTCATGTTTTTGCGGTCCCCAAGGTCGCAAATACGAATGCCAGCATTCGATTTTCGACCTTTTGTCCCTTGTATCATGCTATTCTCTCAGCAGCAGCAGTGCTTCCTCCGGTATCCGGATCGCAAGCCTTTCCTGTCGGGAAAGTTCCAACGCGCGTTTTTTAGCCATCAGCAGCCGCATCTGTGTCCCGTTCTCATCCCCGCAGTTTAAAATCAGCTCGGATTCAAACTGCTGCTCCATCAGATGGTCGACGCTCATGACGGCGCAGTTGGGATGGATTGTGTAGTTACCGTTTATTGTGGGTGCTGAGATACTGTCAGGCGAGCTTTCGGTGGTTTCTGCAGCGACCGCATCACGGTTTTGTGTGCCGGAGCAAGCCGCTGAAGAAACGATGTTGCCAGACGCTTCGGAATTTGTTCCCAGAGGCGTTATGTCATTTCTGACTGCAGCATCCTCGGTGATTACCTCAATATAGTGTGCGCGTGCGCCGACATAGGCCAGGTCTTCCGGCACTTTCCTTTGCAATTCAAAATGCATCCCCCAGTCCGGCGCGGAAATTTCGTGCGCGGAAATGCGCTCTGCCCGGGAGAAATTCCGGCAGCCGGAGAGCCGCGCGGCGGAAATCGTTTCCGGATTTGCGAAAAAGTCTTTTTTCGGTTGGATGGTTTCCACGTGTCCGCCGTTTAAGACGCAGACCCGGTCGCATAGGTGGTACACTTCATCCCGGCTGTGCGTGACAAAGAGGATGGATTTCTGAATATTGGCAAACAGTTCGATCAGTTCCTCTTCCACCTGCCATTTCAGATAAGTGTCCAGAGCGGAGAGGGGTTCGTCCAAAAGCAGAATCTCCGGTTCCGAGGCCAGCATCCGCGCCAGAGCGACCCGCTGTTTCTGACCGCCGGAGAGCTGACGCGGCAGGTGGTCTGCCAGGCCGTCCAATTGAAATTTTTCAATATATGTTTGTACCACGGCAGGGTCCGGATGTTTGCCCATTCCTGCCATGATATTTTTCTCAACCGTCATATTCGGGAAAAGCGCGTAATCCTGAAACATATATCCTACGTGCCGCTTCTGCGGAATCAGGTTGATTTTTTTCGCGGAATCGTACAGCGTCCGTCCGTTCAGGATAATATGCCCCTCATCCGGCGTCTCGATACCGGCAATGCATTTTAACGTCATGCTCTTGCCGCAGCCGGAAGCGCCCAAAATGGCAAAAATTTCATTTTCCTCCGACTGAAAGGTGACGTCGAGAGAAAAATTACCGATTTTTTTCCGGATAGAAACATCTATAGCCATATGTGTATTCGCTTTCCTTCTTATCGTTTACAGGTATGCCTTCGGATTAGTGATATCCTTTTGCTGTTTTAAGTATTATATACCATTCCGGTTTACCACCGCTGCACATTTTTCATATTTTTCCCTGCTACCAGATTCATCGACACAATGACACCGAAAGCAATCAGCAGGATTATGACGACCCAGACGCCTCCGGTCAGATAGTCGCCGTCCTGGATGACCATGGCGATGCGCTGGGAAATCGTGGAAGTCTTATGCGGGATATTGCCCGCCAGCATGGAGGTTGCGCCGTACTCGCCCAGCGCCCGCGCGAACGTCAGAATTGTGCCGGAGACGATGCCGGGGCCGGAGTTGGGGACGATGATCTTCCAGAAAATCTGAAACTCGGACATGCCGAGCGTCCGTCCCGCATACACCAGATTGGAATCCAGCTGCTCAAAGGCCGCCCGGGCGTTGCGGTACATCAGGGGGAAGGCGATGATAGAGGCCGCGATGACGCAACCCGCCCAGGTCTGTACGATCTTGATACCGAACTGATTAAAGAGAAAGCTACCGAGCGGCCGTTTCAGGCTGAACAAAAGAAGCAGGAAAAACCCGGCCACTGTCGGCGGCAGTACCATGGGAAGCGTGAGAAAACCGTCCGCGATGGCTTTGCCGCGCTCACCGGCACGGATTACCTTGCTTGCCGCAAAAATTCCGAGGAAAAAACAGATCACGGTTGCCACGATTCCTGTTTTCAGTGATATAAATAACGGACTCCAGTCCAGCCCGGATAAGATTTCCAGAATTGTATCCATGATTGCCCCCAATCTTTAAGGAAAAGGCACCTGAACAGATCAGATGCCCTTTCTCCCACAATTATCTCTTCTCGTTTGACAACAGAGCGTTCATAAATCTGCCGTATGAACGTGTATATGGAGAAGCGGCCGGTTACTCCACATCCGTATCAAAATAATACTTTTCAAAGATTGCTTTTGCCTCATCAGAGATAAGGAACTCGATAAAATCTGCCGCTGCGGCCGACTCAATCTCGTCCGCGCTGCCGTTTGCAACCTGTGCGACCGGATAAATGACATCTCCGGTTAAATCATAACTTACAACCTCAAGAATTTCAACCTGATCTTCATATCCGTAAGTATCGGAGTAGTAGGTGGTGCCGACCTCGTTGGACTGCTCGGCAACAGCCTGGAGGACCTTGCTGACATTACCGCACTCGTTGATCTCGATGCCGCCGAGGGCTTCAGAGACTTCATCGGTGGTGATGGTGGAAACGTCCTCCACCTCATCCAGCATGCCGGCGTTTACGAGTGCCTGGCGGGTGTATTTGCCGACCGGGACAGAGCCGTCTGCCAGAGCCAGGCTGGACGCGTTTGCAATATCTGCAAGTCCGGTTACCGTGGTTTCACTGCCGGTGTAAGTGATCACACATACCTGGTTGTTGACGACATTGTATCGGGTGCCGTCTACGACCAGTCCGTCTTCTTCTTCCAGAGTGTTCATCTGTTTCTGCGCGGCGGAGAAGAAAATATCGATGCCGTCGCCGGCTGCCTCCTCAATCTGGGTCAGCAGGGTACCGGAGCTGTCGTAGCTTCCTACGATCTCCACATTGGGCTGCGTCTCGTTGTAAATCTCGATAAGTTCGGTCAGCACGGTCTGCAGGCTGGCTGCTGCGTAGATGGTGACGGTGGTCGCCTCGAACTGCTCAGTGGATTCCTCCTCAGCGGAAAGGTCTTCTTCTGCTTCCGCGGAATCATCTGTACTTTCCTCTGCCTCAGCAGAAACGGTGTCGTCAGTTTCCTCAGTGGTGCTGCCTGTGGTGCTTCCGCAGCCGGCCAGCATGGATGTGCCGAGCATAGCGGCAAGCAGGATGCTTAATACTTTCTTTTTCATTGCGTTTCCTCCTTGTGAAATAATTATTTTTTGTAATGATCCGGTATGGGTTTGCAAAGAGACGATCAGAACCGGATGATTACGAATTACTGATGGCAATAATAGGGATCCTATCGTTATTTTTTCTAAAGAATAACGATAGGATAATTTTACTGGAATCCCGGATAGGTGTCAATGAAAGACACATATCCGAAGTGTTCCAGTTTGGAATAAAAAAAGTTGTAATCGGAATAATCTGTGATTTAGATGAAACTCTCGGTTGAGAAAAACACCTGATAAGGGTATAATGTGACATAAAGAAATAGGAGGAGGTTCGGATAAATGGGATTATACTTAAACCCCGGATATGATGGTTTTGAAGAAATCAGAAGAGATATTTATGTTGATAAAACCGGGCTGATTGTATTTATGAACAGCCTGATTGGAAAACCGAAACCTCTGGTGTGTTTCAGCAGACCCAGACGCTTTGGGAAAACCTTTGCGGCGGATATGTTATGTGCATATTATGATAAATCCTGTGATTCCCGCTTCCTTTTTGAAGATCTTGAGGTTGGAAAATCAGAGAATTTTGAAGCATATATCAATAAATATAATGTCTTATCCTTTGATATGACCGGTTTTATTTCGGATTCAAGAATTCACGGGACAACCGTTCTGGAGGAGATGCAGAATGCTCTGTTGAGGGAAGTAAAAGAAGGATTTCCGGGTTGTGTGGATAAAGAGGAAAAAAATATAGGTCAGGCACTATATGATATCGTTTCGAAAGGGAATGCCAGATTTGTATTTGTAATTGATGAATGGGATGCAATTTTCCGGGAATACAAAGAGGATAAGCAGCTGCAGGAAGAATATATTCTTTTCTTAAGAGGCCTTTTTAAGAATAAAGACCGCACAAAAAAAATCATAGCAGCGGCATATATGACAGGAATTCTCCCGGTAAAAAAATATGGTACAGAATCAGCTCTGTCAGATTTTAAAGAATATACCATGACTGCGCCCGAAATGTTGGAGGAGTATGTAGGCTTTACAGAGTCTGAGGTCAGAGAGCTTTGCAGGAAGTATGACATGGGTTTTGATAAAATGAATTTGTGGTATGATGGATATTCTTTTAATAGTTTTCAACATGTATATAATCCGAATTCTGTGATTCAGGCGCTGCATAATAAAAATGTCAGAAATTACTGGAGCCAGACAGGGTCTTTTGAAAGCTTGAAAGGGTATATAGGCATGAATTATGATGGACTGAAAGATGCCATAGTAACTATGCTCGGCGGAGAACCTGTCAGAATGAAGATCAGTTCATTTCAGAATGATATTACTTCGTTTAAGAATGCGGACGACGTACTGACACTGCTGATTCATTTCGGCTATCTTGCGTATGATCAGAAAAAAAGAACGGTCAGTATTCCCAATCTTGAAGTGGCGGAAGTATTTGAAGATGCTGTAAGCGGTGATTACTGGGGAGCGGTAGGGAACGCAATCGCTGAATCGGAGAATTTGCTTGATGCTACGCTGAATCGGGACGAAATAGCTGTGGCGGATGCCCTGGAAAAAATACATGGATCGGTTTCTTCAATATTACAGTATAATAATGAAGCGTCTTTAAGTTGCGCAATTACGATTGCGTATTATACGGCAAAACGGTTTTATAATATTGTCAGGGAACTCCCGACAGGAAAGGGGTTTGCGGATCTGGCGTTTATTCCGTTAAAAGGTATTCACAAGCCGGCTTTGATTGTTGAGTTAAAATATAATAAAGATGCGGATTCTGCAATTAAGCAGATTCATGATAACTGCTATGATGGTGTGTTGAAAGACTACTTTGGAAATTTGCTCTTAGTGGGGGTAAATTATAATAAAACGGCGAAAGGTCAAAATGCGAAACGGCATAGCTGCGTGATCGAGCAGGTGTGAGGATACCCGGATTAGTCAGGCATCGCTGTTATCTTATGATTTATTTTGATAAGATAACAGCGATGTTTTTTGTTTTGCAGGAACTTGATGGGTATTTTCTTGTCTAATCCTTTCCCATATGGTAATATTTTGTAGAAATGTAATAAATTTTTGAGTAAAACAAGGAGAAGAGCGTATGAAAGTACTAAAATGGCTGGATGAAAATCTCGAAGAGACCATCCTGATCCTGCTGCTGATCTGCATGGCGTGTATCATGGGCGTCCAGATCGTGGCCAGGTATGTGTTTAACCAGTCGCTGAGCTGGTCGGAGGAGCTGACCCAGTATCTGTTTGTCTGGGCGACATTTATCAGTATCAGTTACTGTGTCAAGAAGAGGATTTCTATCAAGATCGAACAATTTATCAATGTCCTCCCGGAGCGGGGGAAGACGGGGCTGCGTCTGTTTCGGCACACGGTAGTCCTGATTTTCTGCATTATCATGCTGCCGTATTGCGTGACGTATGTCATGCAGGCAGTGGATCTGCAGGCGACCAGCGCCGCGCTGGGGATTCCGATGGTGTATATTCAGTCGGCGCCGTTGGTGGGATTTATCCTCCTGACAATCCGCGTGGCTCAGGCCTGGTGGCGTGAGGCGAAAAATCTGCGAAGGAGGAAAGAGACGGCATGACAATACTTATAATGGTTATCTTTGTAGTGCTCCTGCTGCTGGCAGTGCCGGTGGGTCTGACGGTGGCGATCACGAGTATGCTGCCCAGCCTCCTCTCGGACTCTTTTACGGTCAGCGGCGTCTATGTGCTGCGGGCGGCGCTCGGCGGCGTCAATTCTTACCCGCTTCTGGCGATCCCGATGTTTGTTCTTTCCGGCATCATCATGTCCCGGGGCGGCGTGTCGAAAAAGTTATTTGAAGTATTCACTTATTTTGTCGGAAAACGGACGGCCGGCGTGCCCTGCGCGGTGATCATCACCTGCCTGTTTTTCGGTGCAATCTCCGGATCCGCGCCTGCGACGGTGGCGGCGGTGGGAAGCATGACGATTCCGCTGATGCTGGAGATGGGTTATGATAAAAAATTCTGTGTGGCGCTGGTGGCAACGGCCGGAGGCTTAGGGGTCATCATTCCGCCGAGCATCCCGTTTATTTTGTATGCACAGGCGACGGGGACTTCTGTCAGCGACATGTTCCTGGCGGGCATCATCCCGGGTATTATGATCGGCGTAATCCTGATGTGCTACGCATATTATTACTGCAAAAAACACGGTGAGGACCGGGAAAAGATTGACAAGATGGTGAACGAGCTGCACAGCCGCGGCTTTAAACAGGTATTTTTCTCCAGCCTGTTTGCGCTGCTGACCCCGGTAATCATTCTCGGCTGCATTTACTCCGGCGTGACTTCGCCCACGGAGGCGGCGGTCATTTCCGTTTTCTATGCGCTGATCGTCAGCCTGTTTATCTACCGGTCGTTAAAATGGAAAGAATTGTGGGGAATTTTCCGCGAGGCGGTGCGGACCTTCTGTCCGATTCTGTTTATCCTTGCGGCGTCCGTGGCATTCTCGCGGATTCTGACTTTGATGCAGGTGCCGCAGACGGTATCCGCCTGGATGACGGGTGCGTTTGACAACAAGATTGTCATCCTCCTGGTGATCAACCTTCTGCTTCTGGTGGTGGGTATGGTGATGGATACCAGCCCGGCAATCCTGATTCTGGCGCCTATACTTCTGCCAATCGCGGAAGCCTACGGCGTGGATGCGGTACACTTCGGAATTATCATGGTGGTCAACCTGGCGATTGGTTTTATCACGCCGCCGATCGGCGTCAATTTGTTCGTGGCGAGCTCGCTCTCGAAGGTGCCGGTGATGGATATTGCGAAGAAAGCGATGCCGATGATCGTGCTGTTCTTTATCGCGCTGCTGCTGATTACATACATTCCGCAGATCAGCATGTTTTTGGTATCATAAGAAAAAGGAGACAAAATGAGAAAAAAACTACATATATTAATATTAGTGATTGCCCTGGCGGCGGGGATGCTTCTGGCGAGCGGCTGTTCCGGTGAGCAGACGCAGACCTACGCCTGGGTATTGGCGACAGCCAGTCCGGAGGACACCGTCACACAGATTTATGCGGAGAAGTTTGCCGAGGAGGTGGAAGAGCTCTCCGACGGCGCGATGCGGATTCAGGTCTACGCGAATAGTTCCCTCGGCGGAGATACAGAGCTGTTGGAGAGCTGCATGACCGGAGATATCCCGTTTGTGGTCCAGAACACTGCGCCGCAGGTCAGCTACCTGCCGCGGCTTTGCCTGTTTGACCTGCCCTGCGTATTTGATTCGATCGATGAACTTCATGAGGTGCTTGACAATGAGGCGTTCATGGAAAAAATTAATGAGATTTATGCAGAAAAAGGCATCGAGCTTCTGGGTATGAGCGACCAGGATTTCCGCGTGATGACTTCTAATAAAAAGGTAGAGACACTGGAGGATTTTTCCGGTATCAAGATCCGGACCATGGAAAATTCCTATCATATGGCTTTCTGGAAAGCAATCGGAGCCAATCCGACGCCTATGTCCTTTTCTGAGGTTTACATCGGATTGCAGCAGAATACGATCGACGCGCAGGAAAACCCATATGAGGTTATCGTGTCCAACAAGTTTTACGAGCAGCAGGATTACATTATCCAGACAAATCACCTGCCTCACCTGCTGAGCCTGATTGTCAGTGAGGATTTCATGGACGATCTGTCAGAGGAGCAGCAGGAGATTATCCGGGAGGCGGCAACCATTGCCTGTGATTATGCGAGAGAGCAGGCGCAGGAGCGTGTGGCTGACCGAATTGCCATCTGTGAGGAGGGCGGCGCGGAAGTGGTTGCGGTATCGGATGAGCTGCGGGATCAGATCCGGGAAGCATCGGCAGATCTGTATGAAGAGATTCGGGTCGTTGTGGATGATGATGAGCTTTACAATATGTATGTAGGCCAATAACCGGTCTGAATCTGCATGTTGGCGACGAGGATGAAAGTGGTTTGTTGCTCGTTCCATAGAGTAAGCAAAGACTTACCGGGCGGTTACTGTGTTACCGTAAAGTGTCGTGAAAAAAGCTCATTTTCGGGCGGAATTGCATGGAATACTTTGTGAAATTTGTTGACTTTTGGCTGTTAATAGTTTAATATAAACAGTAACTGGTTTTTATATATTTTTTATAATTTTAAAAAATATATAAGATGCGGCAAACGTTTTTATAAGGAGGGTTTTCGGTATGGAAAACAAAAAAACAAGTGGCGTTAATCTGGGCGCCAAAGGTTTCGTCATCGTAGCGTTGGCGTTCGTGTCCTGCTATCTCTATTCGGCATTGACATCGGACTCCCTGAATGTTACGGTCAGTGTGTTTGGCGAAATGGGATTGAATACGAACGTAATCTATTCTCTTTCTTCCGTTGCAACGGTTCTCGGTATTCTGGGATCCATTCTTTTCGGTAAGCTGATGGCGATGAAGACAGCTTCCAAAGTCTGGGGTTTTTCCATGATCGGTACAGCAGTATTTGCGCTGATCTGGTCCCGCACAGCGGCAACGGCTATCAGTGGTAAGGTCGGTACGGCATTGATTATCTATGCGATTAGTTACCTTGTCTGCTATGTTTTGACGTTGGTTAACGCGATGCTTTTAAGCTATCAGGTGCTGGCGAACTGGTTCCCGACCAAGCGTGGTATTGCTGTTGGTATTGCTACCGCAGGTTATCCGGTATCTGCTGCGACAACCACTTCTTTCTGCGGCGCTATGGCGGCAAACATTAGTAACTTTTACATTATTCTTGCAGTGATCGCGTTGGTTGTTGGTATTATTGTACTTGTTTACTCTAAGGATTTCCCGGAGGAGAAGGGTGCATATCCGGATAACAATCACAATTATGATTTCGAGGCAGCCAAAAAGGAATTTGAGAAAAATATGGAGTATGCCAAGACTTCCAAATGGACTGTCGGCAAGTGCCTGACCACCGGTCGTATGTGGATTCTCTGGATTACCGTCGGTATCGGCGGATTCCTCTCCATGGGTATCATGTCAAACTTCATGGGTAAGTTCCTTGAGCAGGGATATCAGGAGGGACAGATTTATATTATGCTTCTGATTGCCGGTGTTATTGCCATTCCGGGTTCCTTCTTCATCGGCTGGCTGGATTACAGGATCGGCACAAAGGCAACGACGATTTTGATTAATGTCCTCGCTACTGCAGCATTAATCTTTAACCTGACAAACATTCATGTACTGCATTATATATCTCTGCCGATTCTGGCTCTGATGCTCGGCGGATCTTCTAACATGATGGTGGCCTGCACGCAGGCAATCTGGGGACGTTACAATTTCCAGAACGCGTTCCGCGTCATTCAGCCTTTGAATGCAATTATGACCGGTATTGGTATCACGGTTGTAGGTATTGTCGGAACAAACTTTAACTATATGACCGCTTACAAAGTAATGCTTGTTATGGCTATTGTTTCTGTAATCACGGCAATTATCCTTAAGGTAGAGCCGATTGATGAGGATGTTGCGAGAGTTAATGCAAATCTTTAATCAGCGTATCCTTAAGTACAGCAATCATGGGTGCACAAGAAGTGCTTCAA
>JAJPZY010000018.1 GCA_021204085.1 Clostridiales bacterium
GTTTGTACGGACTATTTCGCCTTCCATTCAGTTTCGTCCGTGCGCCTTCATAGTTTATACGGACTATTTCGCCTTCCATACCAGTTTCGTCCGTGCGCCTTCATAGTTCATACGGACTATTTCGCCTTCCATTCCAGTTTCGTCCGTACACTCTCATAGTTTATACGGACTATTTCGTCTTCCATTCCAGTTTCGTCCGTACACTCTCATAGTTTATACGGACTATTTTGACTTCCCTGTTTTTTCGTCCCTATAAATCATAAATTTTGCTGAATTTAAAATAACCGCTTCTGGCCAACCACTGAGAAGTAATTCAGGATTCTCCTATATTTTTGAATAAAACAGCAAAATTTGGTCCAAACTATTCCTTATATAAATTTGCGAAACCCGCAGCCACCCCTGCAATCGGCTGCGCAGGGAAATAATTCATAAGCAGACACTCCGCCGTGCCCGCGTTGCATTCATTTTCCTGTACAGCCGCAAACATTCCCCCTGCGGGTTTCGCAGACACATCGGAGGCGTTATGCATATTGTTTTTATTACCCCGGCCGCCGCACTTCGCCGCTTCCCGGTCTATCGTCTGGGAAGCCGCTTTTACGGCCATCCGAATGCAATCACCGGCCCTCTCATCTTAGGAGGCATCTTAAAACGAGCCGGCCACACGGTAGAAGTCTATGAAGAATTAAACGGCAGGCTTCCGCTGAAAAAATATCTGAGAGAAGCGGATGTTTTTTCCATTTATACCATGACTTCCACCGCGCCGCGCGCCTATGAGCTGGCCGACATCATCCACGCCTGCTCCGAGGCGAAAGTAATCATCGGCGGCATTCACGCTTCGGCGCTACCCGAGGAAGCTGCCGCGCACGCCGACCAGGTCATCGTCGGAGAAGGAGAGTCCGTCATTCTCGATGTCGTTGAAGGGCGAATGACCGATCGAATCATCCGCACAGATCCGCCGCAAAATCTGGATGCCCTGCCGCTGCCGGATTACAGTATTTTAAAAACCCCCTGCGACGCCGCCAACATCATGACCACCCGCGGATGCACCTACCGATGTACATTCTGCACGACCTCGCGAATGTTTGCGCCCTACCGTCAGCGCAGCGTTGACAGTGTCATAGACGAAATACGGATGTACAAAAAAATGGGATTCCGCTATATGAACTTTGAGGACGACAATTTCACCGCCGATAAAGAGCGGGCAAAGGAAATCTGCCGCCGCATGATAGAGGAAGACCTTACCTTCAAAGAAACCTTTTTCTTTGGGCGGACGGATATGGCAAACGATGAGGAACTGATGGCTCTCCTCGAAAAAGCCCACCTAAACCGGGTTCTGATCGGCATCGAATCCCTGAACGAAAAAGCGCTGGAGCAGATTCACAAAGGACAGCACCGGGAAGATATCATCCGCGCCGCCGAAAGCTGCCGCAGACATAAGATTCGTCTGATCGCCAGCATCGTCCTGGGACTGGATGCAGACACGAAAAACGACATTCGAAAAGCAGTCCGCTTTGCAAAAAATCTTGACGCTTACCAGCTGCAGCCCGCTGTCCTGACGCCCTATCCGGGCACACCTGTCTATCAGCAATTTAATGAAGAATGCCGGATGCTTGTCCCGGACTGGGAGCAGTACGATATGATGAACGTCACATTCCGTCCCGCAAATATGAGTCCCTGGGAACTGCAGGACGAGTTTTACCGCGCCGTCACACACTTCTACACGTTCCGTTCCTCATTCCGCATCGGAAAAATCTTCGGATGGGGCTACGCCGTCCGCCGGCTGGGACTGGCGTTTTTCTCGAAGGCCGGAGCATTCGGCGCGCGATTTGCCGCGGATTACGCGAAAAAGACATTTTATTACAAGCTGAAACACAACGTCTATCAGGAAGCACAGGACAAAAACAACCCGGTCCTTTATCAGTTCATAAAAGAACTGCCGGACAGCGCATCCGGCTCCGGCAATTATGCTTATGCCGCTGCAAACGCTCGGAACAGGAATAAACCGGCGCCTTCCGATCAAACACCCTATGATGACAGCACAACTCACACATGGAAAAAGGAGCAGTTGATCAGTTAACTGCTCCTTTTCCATCCTCGGTTCCTTTACATATGATGATACCCACGGATTGCTCCGCGAAAACCGCAGCTGTGCATAAGTTCGATCACGGAAATCAGAGATTTCCTATCTCACTTATCCCGCAATCCTCATCATCATTTTATATTACTTCGTCCGGATCTCCAGCAGTTTATTCTTCAGTTCGCTCTCAATCCGCACCATCTCCGCTTCCGCCGCCTGCCGCTTCTCGCGTCCTTCGGTCTGAATCTTCATAACCTCATCAAACGTAGAAATCAGCGACTCGTTCGTGTGCTTCAAAGTCTCGATATCCACGATGCCCCGCTCAGATTCCTTCGCCGTCTCAATCGTAGCCGTCTTTAAGATATCCGCATTCTTGCGCAGGAGCTCATTGGTCATATCCGTTACCTCCCGCTGTGCTTTTGCTGCCTGGTTGGAATGCTCAATGCCGAGTGCCAGCACCATCTGGCTCTTCCACAGCGGAATCGTGTTCACAATTGTGGACTGAATCTTCTCCGCCATCAGCGTATCATTGTTCTGTACCAGGCGGATCTGTGGAGCGATCTGTATGGAAATCATACGGGTCAGTTCCAGATCATGCAGCTTTTTTTCGAAACGCTCACACTTATTTTCCAGATCTTTTGCTGCCTGCGCGTCTTCCGGAAGACCGGAGCGGTTTGCGCGCTCTACCGCCGCTTTCAGATCATTCTCACGAATCTCCGCAAGCTTCTTCTTACCCGCCAGAATGTACATGGACAATTCCTTAAAGTAGGTCAGGTTCACATCGTACATCTTGTCCAGAAGAGCAATATCCTTAAGCAGCAGCTGCTGATGATTCTCCAACGCCTCGCAGACTGCTGTCACGTTCGTCTCCGCTTTTGCGTATTTTGCTTTTAACGCGGTCGTACGGTTCGATGATTTCTTGAATAATCCCTTGATTCCCTTCTCATTTTCCTCGATATCAAAACTTTTCAGCTCTGTCACCAGAGAGGAAAGCATGCCTCCCACCTCACCCAGATCCTTGGTGCGGACATTTTTCAATGCCGTTTCCGAAAAATCCGCCATTTTCTTCTGAGTGCCGACGCCGTACTGGAGAATCGCCTGAGAGTTGTTGATATCAATCTTCTGTGAAAACTCCTCGACCATCTTCAGTTCTTCCGGTGTCAGATTGCTCTCATTAAAATCCTGCGCGTCAGCGGCGGACATCTCTGCCGTTCCGGCTGCCGTAGCCGGCAACTCCTGTGTATCCGGTATCACATCAAAAGATAAGGTCGGTGTTGTGGTCATGTCTTTTAAATCTACGCTCATCGTTACATACCCCCTTGTATATTCCTGTTCCTATAATTATTAATAATCCGTTCTCACGGCACCTCTCAAAATACCAGCATGCTATGATTTAAAAAAATGTATCTACCTGTTTCAAATCTACCGGGTGAACTATAGAACACATCTGATATTCCACACACGTCTTTCCCCATATTCAAGCTTGTGGTTTCAAGCCGTCCTCCTTCAGCCCATCCTGCGCCAGTACCGTATGCAGTACGGAAATATCAGATGAAATATCCCATGCCCTGTCTTCAAACAGGCTGTCCAGCAACTTCTCAAACGCTACATTCAACGTATCGATCGTATCCTCAATCTCACGCTTGGTCGTCTGAATATTCTCACCTGCCACCGGCTGACTGTCCAGCTCGCGGTACGCGTCCAACAGTTTCTGCGTGGTGGGCAGATAATAACTCATAAGCTTATTTAAGTCCGGCGCAACCTCCGGATGAAGACGAACCACATCAAAAATCCGGGTAACCACCCGTTCCATGTGATCCAGCTTTGCAGAAATCTCCTCTCCCGGGATCGCCTCATTGCTCTCGTGAATATGCCGGATATATGTCCTGCCTTTTTCGATCAGTTCTCTGCACTCCGTCGGAAGCTCCTCATCCGCCTTCCTGGCCTCCTGCGCTTTTCTTTCGCGCTGCGCCTGTTCCCACGCCTGCTGCTCGGCCCGCGCCGCATATTCATCCTGTACAATTCGATAAGCATGATACGCCTCATCGGAAAGAATCAGATAATGCTGTGCCTCATCAATATGAGCCTGAAAAAAAAGGCGCTGATCAATCATTTTTTTTAAGGATACGCTGATTTAATTGAGTTTTACACTTTGTTCACCCAACTTTGCCTC
>JAJPZY010000068.1 GCA_021204085.1 Clostridiales bacterium
ACAGCAAATATCAGAACCTTGTTACGGTCTCTCAAAACGGAAAGATTATTTATCGCGATAACACCCGTTACGATCCTGCGCAGATGGACATGCAGGGATTCGGTATGTATGAGGGATACACTCATTTGGCAAATCTGCTAATCTGTAATGAGGAAAGAAGCGACGACTGGATTCAAACAGTACGTGATTTGATGGATAACACAGAGGGGATGGATGGCGGGGTTACCCGCACTGCAGACGGACATATCGTAGTGCGAATTCTGGGCAAAAGCGGACAAAAGCTGACAGATATACTTGACAAAATTCGTATGCTATAGCCATTATGGAATACTCCGGATTGTGAAATAATTTTTATAAAACAGCAGTTCAATTTTCCGCATTGATAAGGAGTGGATGAAGTTGCAAAAAGAAATTACCAATTCAGAACAGATGCAATTCACGCAGGCGAACCAGCATTTCCATAGCGGGGATGGGCATTCCTGCAGTCACGAGGATAGCAAACATTCCCACGAGCACAATCATCCCCATGCAAAGGCAGTATCAAACCGTCTGGCAAGAGCCATCGGCCATCTGGAAGCCGTGAAGGGGATGGTAGACAGAGGAGAGGACTGTACCCAGATTTTAATCCAGATTGCAGCAGTCAGATCCGCCATTAACAATGCAGGAAAGGTACTTCTGGAAGATCATATTAACCATTGTATGGTAGATGCTGTGAAAAATAAGGATTACGACAAAATTGCTGAGCTTAATGATGCCATACAAAAATTTATAAAATAAACGGGTAGCACACCAAAAACAAGGCTTTCTGCGGGGTTTGGAAAACTTTTTTAAAAAAATTAGCACTCACCTCTTGGAAAAAGCTGATTGATTTTTGTCTTACGTTAACAGATGCCGGAATGCCCATTTACAAGGCTTTCCGGCATCTGCTGCTTTTTGTCTGGTTGTATCACCTGGTGTCATTTTGTGCAATTTGGGTGTCAGCCTCAGCTGTCCGCAAGCATCACTCTGCATCGCTTTTTATAACAGGCAATTCCATACTTCAGGATGTGGTCAATCCCGTCATCCTTCAAATTTTCATCATAGTGCATCCTTTCGATCTGTTCCAAGGCCTCCTGACTCGCTGCGTCCAGATTACCATTATCAGCATACTTTACCTCTATGATAATTCCAATCTCTTCATCAGCGATCTCAATCTGGATGTCACTGTAACCGTCACCGGTTTCGCTGTTTGACGAAACTGCCCATGTTTCTTTTGCAGCAAGTATACCAAGTAAGATACCATGGAAAAAACTTTCTTTTCGCTCTTTTCGGACAAATGTATCCCGCAGGCTGATTGTTTTTCTCAGATAAGCACCAAACTGGCTTTCAATCCCCTTTTCATCTCCGTTCTTCAACGCTTCGCAGAATCGTTTTACACCTTCGCTGTCTTTCTTCACATTTTCTCTGAACAGATCCATAATCTGTGTCGCAAAAATGGAATGTATTTCCCTGTTTGGGATAACCAGTTCGAAACGGGTATCTTCCCGCCTTGCTCTCTGTGTAAGGTATCCGGTCATGAACAGGACACTCCATATATTTTCTATAGAAGAATACATATCTCGGTAGGTCAGTTCCTGATGGATTTCTTTTACAACAGTTTCCCCCGAAACCAGACGTTCAATTTCATTTCTCACTACACTGTTGCCTGACAGTTGGATAAAACGCCGCACTGACTCATTACTGCTAGTATTGATCCAATAATTTTCCGGCCAGGCGTTTGCATCTGCCCGCAACAAATCACAATAGTTTATAACATCCCATGGACAGTATACATCTACATTTCCAAACCGGTAACCGTCATACCACTCTTTTACTGTCTTGTAATGAGAAGGCAGGTTATAATATTTGAGCATATCCTGTACTTCTGAGTCCGTAAACCCAAAATACTCATCAAATCGCACATCAGAAATCGACAAAATTCGCAGATTATTCAATCCTGTAAATACGCTTTCTCTGGATATCCTCATGCAGCCGGTCAGCACTGCAAACTGCAGGCTGTCATTTGTTTTCAGCGCCTGCTCAAAAAGATTCCGAATCAAAAACACTATCTCATCGTAATAGCCGTTTTCATGAGCTTTCGCAAGAGGCACATCATATTCATCAATCAGTATAACAACCTTACTCCCATGGTGTTTCATAAGCAATTCAGATAAGACTTTCAGACTGCCATATAATACAGACTCGTCCATATCTCCGTGAAGTAACCTTTGAAAAGCACTTTTTTCAACTTCCGACAGGCAATCACTATCCAGAAGATACTGAAACTGTCGTGCTACAGTATTGATTGCTTCTACTGCCATATCAAACGCAATTTTAAACGATGGCGCATTGATTCCCTTTAAGGAAACAGAGATTACAGGGAATTTTCCCATATATTCGTCGCAAAGCTGCGTCTCTTTCGCAATTTCCAGTCCCTGAAACAGTTCCTCACTGCCCCCTATATCAAAGAAATATTTCAGCATGCTCATATTGAGGCTTTTTCCGAAACGGCGGGGACGGGTAAAAAGATTCACTTTTGCCCAGTTGTTCAGGAGATCCCGGATCAGGCCTGTTTTATCAACATAATAAAACCCGGCGGTCCGGATTTCTTTAAAATCTTCAATTCCAATCGGAAGTTTCATGTTATTAACCGGCATTCTGCGACTCTCCTTCCCGCTATCATATCCTATATATTTAAGTAATCATACCATATCCAGTATCAAATTGCCACTTTTTATCTTCATCGCTGCCCATAATTCGCCCTTGAATCTTATGCGTTCTCAATTTATTATAATCATAATAAACAGGATCAGGAGGGTTGGCGGGATTTGCACAAGTACGCGGATTACTCCATCCGGATTACTGCCGATCCAATCATGCTGCGGGACAGACTGATCGAGCGGCATATTAACAGCGGTAAATCACGCTCAGATGCAGAATCCTTTGTCGATTTCAGTGATATGCCGAATGTCAGTCTATGTCTGAAGCACTCCCTGCAGGCTGACCTTAATCTGCAGATTCTGGCAGACGGAAGCTACAGACTTATGGTTTGTGATCGGGTCGTGAATGAAAAACCCAATTCTCAATCTTTTTTAATAAAATTAGCACTCAAGAGCTAATATGTAAAGGGTGGTTTCTGCCGCCAAATACATATGACTGCGGCTCATTTGTGGTGAATTGAAAAGCAGTTGTAGGAAAGGAGTATAAAGCCTGTAACTGTCAACCTCTTCATCAGAAAGGAGCTTATTTATGAAATCTATGTACGAGCAGATGGGCGGGACATATCATTGGGAGGGCGATTATCTCATCCCTGACATTACATTACCGCCTGCACATGATTACCGGCTTGGTAAATACGGGCGTATGCGCCGCCAATTTTTGAAAGAACATCGGCCTGTTATTTATTCCGGAATGGCATTGGATGGAACATTGTTTCCGCACCTTGCTGAGATTGATAAGGCTTGCAATAACCGTATGGAAATCATCTGCAAAGCTATGGCTGAGCGCGAGGGCGTGACGGAGGCTTTGAAAGCAGCCGATCAACTTGAATGGGTGCGCCGGATGAACAGCATCCATAACAGAGCAGAAGAAAGCGTTCTCCGCGAATTAGTTTATGATATGTAACAGGGGCGGCTCACAAGGCAAAAATTGTGAGCCGCTTTTCCCTGTTCGCGATAGCCTTATTTCATTTTAATCAGGTTGTGTCATTGGAGATACGGTTACGAATATCGTCCGCAGTAGGAAACTGCTGTTCCAGTTCTTTCGGCAATGCACTTGTCAACCGGTATTCGCTGATCCCCATTGGTTTGCTCATGTCCTTTAACGCATATTCTGCGACCAGGTTGTTTTTGCTTTTGCAGAGCAAAAGGCCAATGGAGGGCTGATCCTCCGGCTTTTTAAGAATCGCATCTACAGCTGACAGGTAAAAATTCAGTTGCCCGGCATAGTCCGGCTTGAAGTCTCCAGTTTTTAGTTCGATGACTACATAGCAGCGCAGATTCAGATTATAAAACAACAGGTCAATATAGAAATCGTCCCCACCGACATTCAAATGGTATTGATTTCCAAGAAAAGCGAACCCCGTTCCAAGCTCCAGCAGCAGCTTTGTCACATCTTGTACTAATGCCCGCTCTATATCGCGCTCAACCATATCTTCCTTAAACGGGATAAAATCAAACACATAAGGGTCTTTCATAGTCTGTATGGCAAGCTCACTTTGAGGTGCTGCCAGACGGGTTTCAAAATTCGCCACTTTTTCTGTCAAAACCTGACGCTCATACAGACCGCTTTCGATTTGATGGACGAGGACATTTCGTGACCAGCCATTTTCAGCAGTTTTATTGGCATACCAGATATAACGCTCTGTGTCCTTGACCTTATCCATTAGGGCAATATTATGATACCATGTGATTTGTGCAAGCGTCGCTTGCACAATATCGGTATCCGGAAACAGTGCTGCAAATTTGGCCATATATTTCAAATTCCGAACGGAATACCCCGTCACTCCAGGAAAAGCGATCTTAATGTCCTGTGCCAGATTTTCCACAAACCGATTGCCCCAGACCTTGTGTTCATTGATAACCTGGCCGATGCTGTGATAAAGAAGAATCAGTTCCCGGTTGACATTGAGCGCCGCTTTATACTGCGCCGCTTTGATTTCGCCCTTAATTGATTCTATGACTGCCAGATATTCGTTGTTGTTCATTAGCATACGTTTTGCTCCTTAAGGCCAGGTTATTTATCTTTATTTTTGCCGCGACTTTTATAGACATTATACCGGTTCTTGCATTGCGGGCTGCAAAAGACAGCGCTCGGCCTGCTTGCTACAAAGGCTTTGGTGCAGTGCTTACACAGCCGGATCGGCTTATCACTGTCTGTCAGCATAAAGCTGAACATCATCTGTATCCCCAACAGCAGGGAGTGGAAGTCCCACACAATCGTGGGCTTATCCAACAATGCGATATGGTAGGTAGGTGCGTTGCCTCCAAACGCCGCCATGCTCTGCTGCATGAACTGTTTTGTGTCCTGGTTCATAGTGTCGAAATCTTCATAATAGAGCATACTCGTCACATAGGTAAAAGCCCAGTCAATAAACTGCTGCTTCATCCAGTCGTACCGTTCCGCGTACTCTCTCTGGAAGCTCATATTGACCGCCATTGGCCGATCTGTCATTGTCATGGCCAGCGCCATCATAATACGGTCGTTTTCAATGTTCCACATAGATTCGATACCGCGCTTGACCACATCCAGCTTTTCAAAAGGGAAGAACAGGTTCAGATAGTCCTGCGTGGACATGGTCTCCTCTTTTATAAAATGGTTCTTTGGCAGATAGACCGCCTCGTATTCCATAAAATCCGGCGTGGTGGGCAGTGCAGTGACCAGCCCGAACAGGCCGTATTTTACCGCAAACTGTTGAATCGCCGACTGGATTTCTTCATCCGGCTTTTTGCCCATCCCCATGCGTCCGATATCAATCGCATCTAACACGATCTGCTGATATTCTGCCAAGGGGTCATAAATACTCGGACTGGCCTCTTTTGCCGGTGTCAGATACAGAGTACCATCCTCTGCTTCTTTCCATTCATATTCACTATAGCGCACCCAGGTGGAGCTGGTGCGCCCAAATAAATTTTTTTCCATATGGTCAGCCCCAATCCTCGATCCCGTATTTTTTCATCAGCTCTTTTGCATAATTTATGCCGATATCGGTAATGTAAACAGATTTTGTGCGGGAAGGATGGCTGCCCTGCCGGATATAATCCTCCTCGTCCAAACCGTTAATTACATCAAAATCGTAGCCTTTCCAGGCATAGAAATCTTTCCCGTCAGAAAATCTGTCTCTTTCAGAAAAGCGGGACAGATACATCAGCAGCATGGTCAATTCTTTCATCGCGTCTTCGGCGTTTGTCTTATCCATTATATCGCGCTCCTTTGTATTGTAACCGAATAAAGTTTAAAATATATTATCATCGTACTATTTCCTTTTGCAGTTTTCAACAGTTTTCTCATAATCCGCTAAAAATTCTTTCTCTGATATGGTTAATGGCTGCCCGTTGCCCGCTTTTTCCTGGAGCGCGGCAAATAATTTCTTCCTTATTTTTTTGAACATCGTTGCCCGTACCTTGCGGATATTGCGGTCTGTCTGTTCGCGTATCTTTGCGATTTTTTTAGAGCTGTACTGCTGGAGCGCACATAAAAACAGCAGGAATTTCTGCTCCTCTTTCAACTCCCACAAAATATCCGAGAGATATTCATCCGCAACAAGCTCATGTATTTCATATGGGCAGCAGAAAATGGAATCCAGAAAATCCCCCTTGCGTTCCTGCCTTGCGAGCATATGGTTCATGGTGCCGGGAAAGAAAAGGGCATCCTCAGATGTACCATAGTCAAGGGGAAGCTCATCGCCGCTCCGGAAAAGCTCGTGATCCCGTTCCCTCCTTTCCCTATTCGCATCCAGCTTATTCCACCACGCAATAATATTTTCAAAATCTTTTTCCGCCCGGGCGGCGTCCTCCAGCCGGGCAAGAGCCTGCGCGCGGAGTTCCCGTTTGAGCTGCTTGCGTTCGGACGGCTCCCCCGCGCTGTCGTCCTCCTCAATCGGATGTTCCTCTGCGTCGTCTGCCATTTCCTCAATAAACCGATGCTCCTCGGCGATCTGCCGCCTGGCTGCTTCGGATAGTCTGGCTTCTGCATCGTCTGTTTTTTCTTCATCGTCCCAAAGGACATTTTCTTCATCTTCAGAATACACAGCCAGACACCTCCTACTAAAAATAATTTTTTAATTTTTTTCCATCTTGCAAAAAACAGTTCCGCCAAGCCCCCGGTTTTTCTCCTATTAGTGAGAGGGTAATATATTTTGATAGTTTTTATATTACATCTCAATATTAGATGAAAGGAGGATGTTTATGGCTCAAACCAACCGTGAACTGACAGGCAGGGAGAAACAGAAGATCAGGAAACTGGTCACTTCCCACTGTGCCAATTACGACAGGGAATACGGATGCCTGCCGCTGGACAGCAGCTGCTATATGTTCGGTATTTGCTACACGAACAGCGGCCTTTGTAAGTATTTCCGTGAGGCCGTACTGCCAACTGCCTCTGAACTGCAAGCCGTATTCCAGCAAAAGCCTGTGCGTATCTGCAAAGAATGCGGCAGTGGGTTTCCCGCAAGCGGAAAACGGGTGTACTGCTCAAAAGGCTGCGCCGCGGAAGCGCGCAGGCGGCAGACCGCGGCAAGGGTGCGGAAACACCGGGGCAAAGGCGGATAAGGCAGCATGTAATGTAACCATTTTGCCCTAGAAAAGCCTTGCATCTAAAGGCTTTTCTGTGGGCATTTCTGCACGGGCAGGATGTTATTACCTGTTATCCGGTTTTGAGTGGATAAATGGTTACAGCCACACGGAACTATTGGAAAAGATTATACACGAAATCTATGAATATCTCAATATGTGGAGGATAATTGCCTATGGTAAAAAACGAAAACTGTAATTCATTTTACACGACACGCCGGATCGGTGCCACCACCTATAAGGTCAGGGTGGCATTTGACGATTCCGGCACTGAAACAATGGAAGATAAAATATTACGACTGATCCGCAATGAAGTGGTTACAAATGACGGAACCTGTGATACAATGGATTTACCACAAATGAGCCAGCAGTCTGAAAGGAGCGCATCATGAGCGAAAAACAGACTGAAGGAAAGATCACGGCATTGTACGAAAGGTTGTCCCGCGACGATGATCAGGCTGGGGACAGCAATTCCATTGTAAATCAAAAAAAGTATCTCGAAAGCTACGCAGCACAAAGGGGATATAATAATTGCATTCATTATACGGACGACGGATGGAGCGGAGGAAATTTTGAACGCCCGGCATGGAAGCGCCTCATAGCAGATATTGACGCCGGGAAAGTGGCCCATGTGCTGGTGAAAGACATGAGCAGGATTGGCAGGGATTATCTGCAAACCGGCTTTTATACCGAGGTCATGTTCCGTCAGCGCGGCGTCCACTTTGTAGCGGTTGCCAACAGCGTGGACAGCGATGACCAGAACAGCAACGAGTTTGCTCCGTTCCTTAATATTATGAACGAGTGGTATCTTAGGGATCTGAGCCGCAAACAGAAAACATCAATCCGCATCAAGGGGGAATCCGGAAAGCCGACGACCAACACCGCAATTTATGGGTATAAGAAAGACCCGGCAGATAAATACCACTGGCTGATCGACGAGGAAGCTGCCGCGGTTGTCCGCAGGATATACCGTATGAATGTGGAAGGTATCGGCCCTTATGAAATTGCCCGGATTCTGTATGAAGATAAAGTAGAGACTCCTGCCGTCTATCTGGGAAAGAAAGGGATTGGATTCTGGAAAAGCAAGGAAGAATTCACGAATCCCTATAACTGGAGCGGGTATATGGTGGGGCAGATTTTATCCAAGCAGGAATATGCCGGTGATACCGTCAACTTCCGTTCCCATAAAGTATCTTACAAGGATAAAAACAGCGTTCCAAACCCAAAGGATGAATGGTTGATTTTTGAGAACACGCATGAGGCCATTATTGACCGGGAAACTTGGGAATTGGTGCAGAAGCTGCGGAAAACGCCGAGGCGCAGGGACAGCCTCGGCGAAGCGAACCCCCTGACCGGGCTTGTGTTTTGTGCCGATTGCGAGGCAAAGATGTATAACCATCGTTTTAAAGGAGATCTGGAAAACGGAAATTACCCGTATGATGTTTATGAGTGTTCGTCATATAAACTGGCCTCCCGCAACAGGATGCAATCCTGTTGCAGCCATTATATTTCAACAAAATCCCTGCGGGCACTGATTTTGGAAACGATCCGAACGGTCAGCACCTATGCCATTACCGACCAGCAGGGCTTTATAGAAAAAATCCGTGCCGCATCGCAGCTCAGGCAGAAAGACGAAGTAAGGGAGATCAAAAAGAAATTAAACAAAGAACGTAAACGCGCAAACGATCTGGATGTCATTATTAAAAAGCTGTATGAATCGTTTGCAGTTGGGCGTATTTCTGAGGAACGGTTCGACAGCCTGCTGGCAGAATACGAGGATGAGCAGAAAACGCTCATGCTTTCCGTGGATGATGCGGAGCAGAAATTATCTGCTTATGAAGAAGACAGCACCCGGCTGGATCAATTCTTTGCACTGGCGAAAAAGTATACCGATTTTTCGGAACTGACGACGCCGATGATCAATGAGTTTATTGATAAAATCCTGATCCACGCTCCGGAAAAGGTTGACGGCGACCGTGTGCAGGAGGTGGAGATTTATCTGAAATTCATTGGACAAGTTGACCTGCCCGAACCGGAGCGGAGTGAGGAGGAAGCGAAACGGCAGGAGCAGCTTCGCAAACATCGGATAAAGAGCAGGGAATATTATCAGCAGATTAAATCCGGTGAGCATACGGCAGGGGAACCTTTTAAGCTGATCTGCAAATGTTGTGGAAAACCGTTTGAATCGAAGATGTCCAACGCCATGTTCTGCAATCAGAACTGCCGGGCAAAATTCTATCGCAAGAAGGCGTCGGAAAGCCAAAGGCGGGAATGTACCTGTGAGAACTGCGGTGCGACGTTTACGACCACGAAAAAGAATGTAAAATACTGCTGTGATGATTGTTGTAAGGAAGCAAACCGCAAAAGAAAGAGGATTCGCAATGCGGAAAAGGCGGGAAAGGAGGTGCAGCCTGCCAATGTGGAGGAATGATGAATGGGAACGGCAAAACCAGGATAAGCTGAAGCAATGGTATATGGAACAGGTCGCCGATGATCCGGCGGCCGATGGGCCGGTGCGGAGGATCATCTGCGCCGGATGCGACCAGGTTTTCTATACGATGGTAGAATCCAAGAAATACTGCAATTACAACACCTGCGGCAAAATCGGAAACTACCGGTTGCAAAAGCAGCACCGCCTGGAAAAACGGCAGAACCGTATTTGTGCCGGATGCGGCAAGAACTTCACGCCGAAGCGATCTGACGCCAAGTATTGCAGTAATGCCTGCCGTCAGAAAGCATACCGCGAAAGCCAGCGCGTTACGGATAAACCAAGTGCTCAAAATGAGAACTTGCGGTGACTGTTACAGATAAACCAAGTACCCAAAATGGGAACTTGCGGTGACCGTTACGGATAAGCCAAGTGGTCAAAATGACCACTTGCCGCAGTCGTAACAAAACAACAGAATAGTGTTACGGTTGTTGGTTGTGCGCAAACTGACCACAACCACTATCCGTAACGAAAACACAAACAGCAGACCATGAAGGAAGAGGATTCTTCATGGTTTGCTGTTTTTGCCCCAAATTAAAATTTTGTATCGCCGCACAGCGGCAGAAAGGAACACACTATGAATTTTATGAATACCAACACATTAACCGCCGACCCTGTTGTCATCGGCATTGATCACGGCTATGGCAATATCAAGACTGCCCACTGCTGTTTCAAATCCGGCGTGACTTCCTATGATAAGGAGCCGACATTCAAGAGCAATCTGCTTATCTACGAGGGCATCTATTATATCATCGGGGAGGAACACAAGGAATTTATCTCAGATAAGATGACCGACAGCGACTATTATATTCTGACATTGGCTGCTATCGCCAGGGAACTGAATGCCCGCAGGCTGACCTCAGCAAGTGTCCACATCGCTGCGGGGCTCCCCCTGACCTGGGTGAGCGAACAGAAGGACAGCTTCCGTTCTTATCTTTTACAGAACGATGTTGTTGACTTTTCTTTCCGGGATGTGGACTACCATGTGGAGTTTGCCGGTGCGGATATCTTCCCGCAGGGTTTCTCCGCAGTCGCGGACAGGCTCAGGGAATTTAAGGGTATCAACATGCTCTGCGACATCGGCAATGGGACAATGAACGTCATGTATATCAATGAGTGCCGACCTCTGGCGAAAAAGTGCTTTACGGAAAAGTACGGCACGAACCAGTGCCTGATCGCCGTTCGGGAAAACCTGATGCGCCAGTTTGGTGTGGCCGTAGACGATATGGTACTTGACCGTGTGATCCGCACAGGAACGGCGGACATCAGCGAACGGTATTTGAACGCAATTCGTGATACCGCGGCGGAGTATACCGCCGGGATTTTCCGCCGCCTGCGGGAGCATGAATATGACCCGGAACTGACGCGGCTTTATGTTGTAGGCGGCGGGAGCTGCATGGTCAAAAATTTCGGGGAATATGAGCGGAACCAGGTGATTATTAACGATGATATCTGTGCCACAGCAAAAGGATATGAGCTGCTTGCGGCGCAGAAGCTCCAGAGGAAAGGCGGCCTGGTATGAAGAGGATCTTTACAACGACTGTCCGCCTGAACCTTGATGATGCGGACGACCGACGGGCTTTCGAGCATCTGCAAAAACTGGACAGAAAACAGTACCGCTCTTACAGTAAGGCCATCGTTGCCGCTGTCAACGCCTATTTTGAGCGGCAGGAACAGCTTGCGGCTGACCCTTATCTGGAAACAAGGGAGAAAGAGGATGCGTTTCTGGCAAGGATCGAGCAGACTATCCGGAGCAGCCTGCAAAGCTGCGCACCTTTGGGAGCTGGAAACTTTTTGCAACTCTTACAGGGCGCACAGCCCGCAGCCGCTCCTGCTGTCCAGACAGACAATGAAGATATTTCTGCGGCATTGGACTTTGCAGACAGCTTTTAATACTACAATCGCCCTATCTGGTATTGGCCTGATACCAGACAAAGGCAGTGTCGTTATCACTTTTTTCAGAGCAAAATCATTACTTTTAAATCAGTGGCCATCTGGTATCTGTCTGATACCAGATGGCCACACTTTTACTATCAAAGGAGATTTTTACTATGACCGAGGACGAAAAGAAGCTGTTACAGGCGAAACATCGTATGGAGGAAGCGCAGGCCAGAGACCGCGTGAGGGAGCGGAAAGCCAGAACGCGGAGGCTGATTCAGGAAGGGGCAATCCTGGAGACGGTTTTTCCGGCCGCTGTGGGGATGGAGCTTGAGGCATTGGAGCATTATCTTGTACAGCATTTACAGAAAGACGTTTGAGATCGTGAGGCGTTCCGGGAGACCGGGGCGCTTCTCTTTTTTATCCCGAAGGGCGCACTTACTCACCACCGCCCCGTTGGGGCGGCGGTGGTATCCTTCCCTGCGGTCAGGCTCGTGCGCTCTTCACGAAATGTCCACTTGCGAAGCATGCCCTGCGGGTAGGACATTTCTCCAGAGGGGGCAGGCGATTCCGCAAGCGGAACCGCCTGTGCAGAAGGCCCTGCTGACCGCGTTGCACACTGGCAGCACCCGCAACGCTGACGGCGTTTCGTAGCGGCATGGTTCCCATGCCTCGGCCTGCTGCTGCGGAAGACTGCCCAAGTATCCTTTCCGGATACGGCAGTCCCCGCAATGCCGGTGTTTACGGCTGTCCGTTCACTCCGGCTTTCTCTTTTCAGAAAAGAGAAACAGAAAACGGCGCAAATATCGCGCCCAAAAGCATTACGAAACCAAAACCGAAAGGACAGTGATCGAATGGCGATCTATCATTTAGAGGCAAAAGTCATCAGCCGGGGTGCCGGGCGTTCCGCCTGCGCTGCGGCTGCTTATATGAGCTGTTCCCGTATCTATAACGATTATGACGGGGTACAGCACGATTACACCAGAAAGCAGGGACTTGTCTGGCAGCAGGTATTCCTGCCGGAGAATGCCCCTTCGGAATGGCAGGACAGGGAGATTCTCTGGAACGCTGTGGAGGAAAACGAAAAGACAAAGGACAGCCGTCTTGCCCGTGAATTTATAGTGGCGCTGCCCGTGGAGATGGACAAAGATCAGTGGCGGGCGCTTTTGTCAGAGTTTATACAAGAGCAGTTTATAGTAGACGGAATGTGCGCCGATGTCTGTATTCACGATACGGATCGACACAATCCCCACGCCCATATCATGCTGACCGTGCGTCCACTGGATGAGCATGGAAAGTGGCAGTACAAGACACAGAAGGAATATCTCTGTATCCGAGATGGCGAGGAACGTGGCTTTACCGCCGCCGAGTTCAAAGCGGCTCAGACAGAGGGATGGGAAAAGCAGTATCTCTATAAGCCGGAGAAGGGAAAAAAGAAAATTTATCTGCCACCATCCGAAGCAGAACGCAGAGGGCTTACCCGTGCGGACAAGCACCCCAAAAGCACAAAATATGGGCGGCAGAATCCCATCTCCGCACGATGGAACAGTGAAGAACAGCTTATAGAATGGCGCAAGGCGTGGGCGGATGTGACCAACAAATATCTGGCACTTGTTCGCTCAGTTGACCGGGTCGACCACCGCAGCCATGCGGAGCGTGGCCTTGATGAACAGCCTACCATCCACGAAGGCGTGACCGCACGGGCGCTGGAGCGCAAGGGTATCGTTTCAGACCGCTGTGAGCTGAACCGGCGGATCAAGGCGGACAATGTGTTGCTGCGTGAGTTGAAGGCCACAGTCAGAAAGCTGACCGATGCTGTTAAGGTGGCTATTCCCGCTGTCGCGGAGGCTCTCGAAAATATCCGGGCGCACATGGTCGTGCTGCAATATCGTCTGCTCCACAACAGGGTGGAAATCAAAGATGTGTCCGGGCGAATAGATTGGAATCAGCCGCTCGTTGATGAGTACCGGTCTGTGAAGAAGGAGATAAGAGAAAAGCAGGCGCAAAAGGAGGAGCTGCTTACGCAGAAGAAGAATGCCAGTATTTTTAACCCGATCCGGTTCCTCCAGATCAACCAGCAGATAACCACGCTGACGGAAGAAATAGAGGAACTGAAAACCCGCCGAAGCCAACTGATGCACGAGGTGGGGTGTCAGAACGAGACCCAGATGAAAGAGGCGGAAGGTACGCTCACCCAAATGTCCGCTTATGTGGAAAAGCTGACCGCCCAGCAGGAGACGCTGACCAGCCAACTTGCAGTAGATGAGGCGCAGTACAGGGAGACCGAAGCAACGGTCACACCGGAGCAGGCGGACGCTCTGTTGGATGCCCGTGCTTCTCTCCGGAGCAGCTTCCGTGATCAGATCCGATCTAAGCTCCGTGAGATGTTCGGACAAAAGTTCCAGTATGACCGTCTGTCTTCTGCGGAGGAACAGATCGACAGCAGGCTGGGCGAGGACGCTGACTCGTTTCAGAAGCGTGCCGCAAAGCTACGCCATGAGCAGGAAATGGAGCGGAGAAGGAATCATCCCAAACAGGCAAAAAAGAAATCGAGAGAGCATGAGCGATAACCTTAAGATTTAAATCTGTCATATAAATGAATTGCAGGGGAAATAACAGTCAGCCTCTCATCATGGAAGTGTCCCAATGGTGAAAGGCTGACATATATATTACAAATAGGGATATTTTTAGTTATTTAATTATTGGTTCAGTATCTTTCGGGGCATAGAGATCTGCCGCCAGTTCGATGCCGTACCGGTTATGGAATGTCACCTTCTTGTGTTTTACCATATCGCTTTTGGGGAAAACCTTGTCCCACTCTGTCGTCAAGTTCAATTTTTCTGTCATAATACTGCCTCGCTTTCTGAATTTATTCACCAACCAGAACATCCGTTGACGCCGCAAGCTCTGTCTGTGTTTTATAATCCGCAACACGCTCCTCCAGCCGGGTGATTGTGGCATTAAGTGCCTGGGAACCAAGCACCATGCGGAGAGGTGCCGGGTTCTTTTCGGTACTCTCAATGATGCGCTGTGCCATCTTTGCCGGATCGCCAGGCGCGAGACCCTTGGAGGCATCCAGCATGTTTAAAAAGCCGTGGCAGCTTTTATACTCCGGCATCAGGTCTGCCACCTTCGCACTGCCGTAACGGAACTCAGTGCGCGCCCCGCCCGGCTCCACAATGGTCATACCGATATTAAACTGCGCCACTTCCTGGGCTACTGCTTCACAGAAACCTTCAATGCCGAACTTCGTTGCATGGTACATGGAGTTGGCCGGGAACGCCACTTGGCCACCATAGGACGAAATCTGGATGATACGCCCGCCGCCCTGCACCCGCAAATGAGAGATACTGTCCCGGATGAGCATAATGGAGCCGGTCAGGTTGGTTGCGATAATCTGGTTGATCTCTTCATCGGAAAGCTCCTCGGCACATCCGAATAAACCATAGCCGGCATTGGAAACCACCACGTCGATTTTTTCATGCTGTTGCCATGCTGTTTCCACCAGATTGTGGACAGCCGGGACATCTGTCACGTCAAGGATTTTGCAGTCAAAGGTGACGGGATATTTTTTCATCAGATCCTCCACCTTTTTATGATTGCGCACGGTGCCGACTACAATATCGCCCGCCTCCAAAAGCTGCTTTGTCATTTCATATCCGAATCCACTGGAAACACCAGTGATAAGCCAAGTCTTACTCATAGTAAAATCCATCCTTTCTTACAGATTCCTGTAGGTTTCATCGTCCACGGGCTCGCACCACTCGTTCCTTGTTTCCTCTCCGGGAACCTCAACCGCAATGTGCGAAAACCAGCTGTCTGCCTTTGCACCGTGCCAATGCTTTACCTCTGCCGGAATGACAATGACCTTCCCCGGTTCCAGACTGACAGGAGGCTTTCCATCTTCCTGATACCATCCCTCGCCTGCGGTGCAGATCAGAATCTGTCCGCCGCCGGAAGATGCGTGATGGATATGCCAGTTGTTGCGGCATCCAGGCTCAAAGGTGACGTTTGTGAAAGATATCGGGCATTCATCCGGTTTTGTAAGCGGATTAAGGTAGGAGTTTCCGATAAAATACTGTGCAAACGCGCGGTTCTCCTGCCCCAGCCTGAATACGTTCTCTTTGGCAAATATTTCTTTGTTGTTCGTCTTCATAGTCAACATCCTTTCATTTGATTTGATGGAATGTTTTTGCTCATTCATCTATATGGACTTTTCGAATCTTATGTTTATACACATTCCTTCAGGATTTCAAAAATTTCATCGCGGGTGAGCTTTTTACAGCAGCCGACAGTGATATTGCAGGTATCCGCCACTGCTTTCAGGATGCTTTCATCCGTGATCTGCATTTCCGTCAGAGTTGTCGGCAACCCAATCTCCCTGATGAAATCCGTTAATGCGTCGATTCCTGTAAGAGCCAGTTGGCGCTCCGATTTCCCTTCCGGGGAAATCCCCCATACTTCTTTCGCAAAACGGGCGAAACGCTCTATGCCGTTTTCATAAATATGGCAGTATAATGCCGGATGGATGACTGCCAGCCCCTGTCCGTGATTGCAGTCGGTATAAGCACCAAGCTGATGTTCAATCTGATGCGCCTGAAAATCCGTGATTTTCCCGATTTTCAAAATGCCGTTTTCCCCCATGGCCGATGCCCACATCAGTTCACTCCGCGCTTCCATATCCTGCGGATTCGCAATCAGAAGGCGGAGATTGCGGATAACATTGCGCATGACTGCCTCTGAAATTTCATCCGACAGAATGATATGGTCCGGCTTGCCGAAATAGGTTTCCATGCAGTGGCTCAGTGTATCGAAGGCCCCGGAAATGACCTGCCCCATAGGAATCGAAAGGGTACAGGCAGGATCAAGCAGGGCAAACTCTGCATGAGCGCCAAGTAACCCGGCTTTTATCTTTTTGTCTTCATTTGTGATAACCGCCCCGTTATTCATTTCAGCGCCGGTACCGAAAGCGGTAACAACTGCGCCCATAGGAACCCATTCTTCAGGATACTTATGGTCGGTAAACTCCATTTCCCAGATGTCCTGCTCAGACTTCGCCTGAGCCGCTACGATTTTACAGCAGTCTATGACGGAACCGCCGCCCACGGCAAGGATAAAGTCTACATGGTTTTCCCGGACGAGTGCGGCACCTTCCTGTACCTTGGCGTAAGTAGGATTCGGCATAATACCCGCGAACTCCACAAAGGATTTCTCTGCCGCGTTCAGCTCATCCATAACCTCGCCGTAAATACCATTTTTCTTAACAGAACCACCGCCGTATGCCAGCAGAACCGTTTTTCCACAGCCTGCCAGCAGCTGTGCTAAATACTGCCTGATGCAGCCCTCACCAAAATACACCTTAATGGGATATTCATATACAAAACGATCCATTTATTTACCTCCTGGCTTAGTCATGAATTTTCCAGCCGTTCAGCCATTTTGCCGTTTCTGCTGCACTGTGGTCGATAATCTCACTGTGTCCCAGGTCAAGTGCAGTAATCGCGCTCATATCCTCGCTGCTCAGTATGAAATCCCAGATGTTCAGATTTTCCTCAATGCGTTCCTTATGAACCGATTTCGGAATAACCACAACACCGCGCTGAGTGTTCCAGCGAAGGACAACCTGCGCCACTGTCTTGCCATATTTGGCCGCAATAGTGCTTAACACCTCATTGGTAAAAATGTCATGCTTGCCTTCTGCCAGCGGTCCCCATGCTTCCGGCACCACACCAAACTCCGCCATATTTTCCAACGCATCTGCCTGCTGGAAGAACGGATGCAGCTCCACCTGGTTTACCATGGGCTTAATCCGTGCGTTGACACAGAGGTCAGCCAGGCGTTCCGGATAGAAATTGCACACGCCGATTGCCCGGATTTTTCCTTCCTCATACAGTTCCTCCATGGCTCGCCAGGAACCGTAATAGTCGTTCATGGGCTGATGGATCAGATACAGGTCAAGGTAGTCAAGCCCCAGCTTATCCAGCGAGGTCTGGAATGCTTTCCTGGCATTCTCATAACCCGCGTCCTGAATCCACAGCTTGGTGGTAACGAACAGTTCTCCACGGGGAACACCGCTCTTTCTGATGGCTGCGCCCACAGCTTTTTCATTGAAATAAGCGGCAGCCGTGTCAATCAAACGATAGCCCGCGGCAATCGCATCGCTGACAGCCTGCTCGCATTCATCCGCGTCCGGCACCTGAAATACGCCGAATCCTTCCATTGGCATTTTGACTCCGTTCTTTAATGTTACAAATTTCATGATGAATTCCTCCTGATTCTGTATCCTTATTTCGTTTCAGCCTGTTTTGCGGCTTCATTTACGCAGCGGAGCGCGTTCAGGCTCCTGGGGTAGCCGATATAGGGCAGGCACTGGGAAATAATTTTAATCAGGAACCCTTTGTCATTCCCGATTTTCATATTCGCCGCCGCGTGGCTGGTAAGCTGCGGTTCACAGCCGCCCTGTGCCGCCAGAAAACAGAAGGTGATCATTTCACGCTGCCGGTAGCTAAGACCTGTCCTGGTATAGTAATCGCCGAAGCAGTTGTCCGCCAGCCAGTAATTGATATGGCGGCTCTCCTCCGAGCCGGACTGCCAGAAGTCGCGCATCCCTTCCCCGAAAATATCTACCTGTGCCTGCGTGCCGGCTTCGCGGCGGTTTTCTGTCGTGGTGGTCGTTTGCGGCGGCAAGGGCATGGATACACCCTTCGACTCCAGCACTTCGTTTGTGATTTTCAGAAACGGGAACACCCTGCCGATACCGAGATAAGCAACAGCCTGATAGACGACCTCCTTGACCTCCACCGGCGATACGCCGAAATTCAGCGCGGCGGGCAGCATTGCCTTGAATTCGTCGGTTCCCTGGCAGCCCAGCAGTGTTGCCAGTATGGCCATGAACTGTGTTTTGTCATCCAGGTCATCATGATTCACAACCTCGTCAAAAGCAAAGTTGTCAAACCGCTCGATAAATTCAGGGTCTGTCTCCAGGAACGTGGAGTGGTATCCCGGAAACATTTTTTCATGATACTCCTTTGATTTTTGTGTAATGCTCATTGATCTGATTCCTCCTTCAAAAGCTGTTTCACCGACCATATCCAGTTGTCGATTTCACTATCCGGCGTTTCCTGATGGTCGCCGCCGTCCGAATCAAACCTGACCTTAAGCGGGCAGGCGGCAGCTGCCCCGACACAGGCTTTTTCCATATCCCGGATGACATGGCCCGGCCAGCCGCCGTTTGTCATAAAGGGAATCACTGTTTTCCCATTCCAGTCCTGGCTGCTCAGGAAGGTCAGGACTGCCGGTGCCATCGTATACCACCAGGTCGGCGTCCCGACGGCAATCACATCATAATTTTTGATATCATAAGGCAGAGGCTGTATTTCCGGCTGATAGCCTTTCGTTACTTCACGCTGCCCCTGGTCTACGGTGGTCTGGTAATCCTCCGGGTAAGGGACAAGCGTTTCAATCCCTGCCATATCAGCGTCTGTGGCCTTCTGCAATTCTTCCGCGATCCGTTTCGTATTGCCGTTTGACCAGGAATAATAAACAATCAGCATCTTCTTCATCATCAGCACCAGCTTTCAATCATCTTTTTTGCGTCATCCACGCTGCTCCCATGGACAGCAAGCCCTTTTGTTACCTTTGCTCCCCTGGCAGCCTTTGCCACATCCTTTTCTGTCCGGCCAAGGCCGCTTCCCTCATGGGTGCAGAAAGGATGGATGGTCTTTCCTGTCCAGTCGAATGCCTCAAGGAACGTGTAAACCGCCATCGGCATGGTTCCCCAATAGTTGGGATATCCCAGATAAATCTCATCATATCCATCCAGATTTTCCGGCATAGATACAAGTTCCGGGCGGGCTTTTGCCTGCAAATCCCTCTTCGCCTGAGCAATGCAGGTGTTATAGTCAGCTGCGTAAGGTGCTTTCTGCTCAATCTTAAACAGGTCTGCGCCCGTCGCATCCGCAATCATCTTTGCGGCCTTTTCCGTGTTTCCCACGGTAATGTAGCGGTATGCGCCGCCGAAGTAGTTCTCATCTGCCCTTGAATAAAATGCAATCAGTTTTGCCATAGAAAATTCTTCCTTTCTCAAATTTGTCTTCCCATACTATAGGCCCGGTCATAGGCCGGATGTTTATAAACATCGCCCTTATCCCATGTTCCGGTTCCGTAAACCACGCCTTTTTCTGCCGCATCTGGCAGGCAGCGGGCAAAGCCCCTGAATACAGCCAGTGTGCCATCCGCTGCTTCATGCTGCGGGTCGGCGGCTGTGATGATGTAATAGAACTGCTTTCCTTTCAGTTCCATATAGTTCATAAAGCAGCGGTCAATCACCATTTTTATCTGAGCGCAGGCGGAGTAGAAGTAGACCGGACTGGAAAGGACAATGACGTCTGCCTCAATCATTGCCTGCAAAATTTCCGCCATATCGTCCTGAATCACGCAAATGTGTGTATTCGCGCAGCCGCAGCAGGCCCGGCAGGGAGACAGTTTTTTTGTCCGCAGGTCAATCTTTTGGACAGAATGTCCCGCCTCCATCGCTCCTTTTGCGAATTGCTCACATAATATTTCTGAATTACCACCTTTGCGGGGGCTGGAATTAAGAATCACCACATTCATCTGGGTTCCCTCCTGCTTGCTTTCTGGTATAAGTATAAAAAAATCCCGAAAGCTAATCAATCTGACTTTCGGGACAACTTGATAAGTTTTACTTATATGAATTTTATTGCTTGTACTGAGCTTTCAATATATCGGCGAATTCTTCTATGTAGTATCCGGAATTATCTTTTTTCCAGAACGCACAATAGTTACGTTTGATCTGTTCCTCTCTGCGATAAAGCGGGAGACGGTGGATGGATGTACCGAAGCTCTGTGCCATTCCCACGCCCTCCACCGGCATAACCCCCTTTCCGCTGATAATCATCAGGCGTGCCTCCTCCAGATTTTCCGCAAAAAGGAAATCTCCGCGGAAGCCGACAATATCGTGGTAATATTCCCGCTCCACCTCCTGTTGGGACTGTGAAGCAACCAGAATACATGGCGTATTTTTCAGATCCTGTGGTGTCACAGAGGAAAGCGCCGCAATCGGGTTTCTGGCTGAAATCTCAATATAGCTGTCTGCCGCAGCAAGCACCAGGTTCACATATTCGTCCGAAAATGCCCTCCGCTGGTCACTCAGTACCAAATCCGCACCCTCTGTACGGAGCAGATAATAAAGTTCTTCGTGGTTTCCATGCTTTGTTTCCAAATCGACAACCGGATATTTTGCCGCAAATTCCTCCAACGCCGTTTGAAACTCCTCACTGCTGTAACCGCGCAGGCAGCCTATGCGCAGCACTGCCTCTGAACCACGGGCAATCTTTGCGCTTTCCGAACAGATGCGCTCATAATCAGCCACCAGGATCAGACTTTTTTTATAAAAATGTTCACCCGCAGGTGTCAGTATAAACTTCCGGTTTTTTCGTTCCAGAAGCTGAAATCCAAGCTCCCGTTCCAGTGCTTGTATCTGCTGAGAGATGGCAGACTGGGAAATATGGCATTCCTCCGCCGCCTCCGAAAAGCTGTTGTTGCGGACAACCGACTGAAAATAACGCAGCTGCCTGAGCATACGGTTTCCTCCATTCATATCAGAATTACTGATTTATATTCTAAGAACTCTCATATCCAATGTCAAGTCAAGATATTTGCATTAGCCAGAGACTGTTACTGTTTATGATGAATTGAATTTTGTTGGTGAAAATATTCTTGACAAATCTCATCTCACCTCTTGTAGAAACTGAATGATTTTTGTCTTACGTTGACTGATGCCGAAATAGCCATTTTCAAGGCTTTTCGGCATCTACTGCTTTTTGTCTGGTTGTATCATTTGGTGTCAAAGTTGGTGTCAGCTTCCACTGCGTTGCGATTTCCAGCATCCATCCACAGTTTATGTTTACCTGTATTCTTTTGCTATATTTTTTCTTTTTCACATCTTTCTTTTTCACAAAATTGTATTAATCGACCATGTATGATATACTAATACTGAAAGAAATGAGAAAAGAAGGTACGAAATCATGCAGAATATCATTCAATCCGAGCGGCAGTCAAAAGCCTTGCAATACGCAATAGACCAAATCCGACAGTCACCTATCTGCCCCTTTGTGTCAGAATTATACCTGTATGGAAGCTGTGCCAGAAACGAAGAAAAATTTGACAGCGACGTTGACCTCCTGTTGGAACTTCATGATGATTTCCCGGTTGACTCCTCGCTTAAGATTGACTTGCTTCGCCTCCGCTCAAGTGTTTCCTCTGGGGACATTGATGATCCCGAGACCGATTTGAAGGTCGTCATCGGGAACACATGGAAGGATAATAAGATGTGGTATTATAGGAATGTAAGGAAGGAAGGGAAAAAGATATGGCATTAGAAACTTATTTTGATTTTGCTGATAATGATTTTCAGTTTTTTAAGCAAAGTTATGAAGCCGGAATCGTGGCAAATGCCATGGGTTCCGAGTGTGTGAATTTATTTCTGTAAATATATCAGATCTTCTATGATAAGTTG
>JAJPZY010000059.1 GCA_021204085.1 Clostridiales bacterium
ATCAACTTATCATAGAAGATCTGATATATTTACAGAAATAAATTCACACACTCCCATGACAAAGCCTACATATTTATATATAATATCACCTCGACGGTAAGTCAAAGTATGATTTAACTTAATCTTCATTTATTCCCTCATCCTCATTAATTAGCTCGTATATATCTTCATCAACTTCTTATACACCGCATCCTCGCCAAAATTCTCTTTGGCAAAGATACTTATATACTCTTTCGAGTAACTCTCTCTGTTCACTGCAACTCTCTCCATTGCCTCCGCCAACTCATCAACACTATCATGACTTACAATATATCCAAAAGAATCGTTATAATATTCCAGAAATCCCAGGCAGTCCGTTCCAATAGCCGGAATTCCGCACGCCCATGCTTCAATCACAGGCACACCGAAAGTTTCCAGTCTGCTAAAACAAATTAAGCAATCAGCGGTAGCAACTCTTTTAGCAACATCTTCTCTGGAAAGCGTCCCAGTAAACTCTACCTGTTGAGAAACTCCCAATTCCAAACTTAGCTTTTTTAAATCAGGCATTAACTTTCCACCGCCAATGATGGTAAGTTTAACATCTTCATTTCCTTTAAATTTCATGGAAAAAGCCTTAATTATTCCATCAAATTGTTTAACCGGAGCCAATCTCCCAACTGCAATAAAACGATATGTTTTGTTGCTGCTAACAGTTCTCCCAGGCTTGAATATATCTGACACAACATTAGGAATAACAGAAATCTCTCTTTCAACCCCCGTAATCGCTTTGACTGCTTGCTTTAAAGGTTCCCCCACACAAATAAATTCATCCGCCTCTCGTGCATACCAGCACAATTGATTACGTTGATGATTATCCAAATCATTTACTAATGTTCTCGTCCAATGGTCAGTTACGACAATCATTGTTCCCCTTTTTTGATACTCATTAATCACAACCGGCTCAGTTATCATTCCCGGATAATGAATATGAATCACATCCGGCAAGCCGCCGGTTTCCTCAGCATACTTCAGTAACTGCCGCCACCTTTTCTCCTGGAGTGCCTTCCAATGCAGCTTTATTCTATCTGGCGCATAAAACTGTGAATACACGCACACGCTCAATCCGTTTTCCTGCCACGATGTATATCCCCATTTTTTAACCTTATTGATCGGGTGAAAAACACATGCTATATAAACAACAGAGTGACCACGTTTTGCCAGCATCGTTACCTGTTCCAATTCAAACGATCCTCGCATTTTATTTTTATCTGTCGGATAACTTCTGCCAATTACCCATATATTCATATGTATGAACCTTTCTATTTATATCAAGCTCTCAGATAACTTTGATAAATATCTTCAATTGTTTCATTTAATTTGTGCTTTGCTTTCCAGTTAAAATCTCGATGAAACAGCGAACAATCCATCCGATTATTTAAAGTGAAATCTGCCGGATGAACTAGCACCTTTGATGTTCTGTTCCCATAAGCCTTCGATATAGAAAGGCACATCTCCGCTATCTCAAGCAATGAATAGTATTCCTCAGTTCCAACGTTGTAAATTTCACACCAGTCCTCTTTTTCACTTACAATAAGCTTACAAAGAGCCTCACCTGCATCCCTAGCATCCAAAAAAGAAAATATCTGACCGCCGCCCTGAATGTTCAAATCATCTCCGTCAATCAAATGATGAATGAATTTATTCGGTACCCGTTCTTCTGTGCGTTCCCCAATAACTGTGGCTAACCGCACATTTGTATAAAGCCTGTCTGCAAAGATCTGTTTAACTATAAGTTCTGTACAATACTTGCCTGTTCCGTAAGGATTATTCAGAACAATCGTATCCCCTTCCACCGCAGGAATATTCCTTTTCCAACCATAAATACTTTGCGAGGACACATGTACAATTCGCTTTACATTATATTTTCTAGCCAGAAACAAAACAGTAATTCCAAAATCAAGTCCTGAAGCCCATTGCGTCTCACTCACATTCCTTGGGTATGCACAATGGATAAGGCAGTCAAACTCATTTTCCTGCAGGCAGCGTTCTATCTGTTCATTAAGGATGTTATAAACCGGTGCTTCATATCCCGCATTATGTCTAGAAGCAGCAAATATCCGATAATCAGTAAACTTAAGCAGATTAGAAATCAGCTCTGACGCAACTATACCAGAAGCCCCTGTTATCAAAATATTTTTTTTCATTATAGCTCTCCCAACAAACATTTAAGGTATATGTCGGAGTTACCTTGTGACTTTTTCTCTAATGTCTCAATGTCTTTCAAGTTCAATTTAAAAACACCTGTCAGATAATTGATAAAAGCCTTAGAATCATCCTTCGGATTTTTGGAGACCATATTGCAGAATTCTTCTATCATCCTGGACAAACCATGTAACAAATTGTAATTAATTATTTCTTTCCCATATAGAAGAAGCAAAGCCTCTTCCATTTTCATATTTCCTCCGCCTTTTCCAGCTCCAAGGATTGATACATCTGCCAGTTCAACGCCGTTCTTCTGCGCAACTAAAGCGTTTGCAAGAGCCATTCTCATATGATCATGCAAATGAAGACCAATCTCAAGATTTCCCCTATAAGCCATCAAATTTTTACTCAACTCATCAGTATAAGTGGGCGTAAAACTACCGCTTGAATCTGCACAATCGAAGTAATCCACTCCCATTGCATCAGCCTCCTTCTCCATCTTAAGAATAATCTCCATTGGAGCAGAACCGGCATATAACAAGTTGCAGGCAACCTTGATTCCATAATATGCATCCCTTATGAATTTTTCATCATAATTCAAATCCTTATCCACATCATTGTCAATAAAGCAAATTTCTACATATTGCAAAAAATCATTCGGGATGAGCTCACATAAATCACGTAGGTATTGTAATCTATCTTCATAACTCATCCCACTTTCATAATATACGCTTTCTCGAAGCGTTACATCAATCACCTGCATACTTTTTACCCTCACTCCCCATCTGATTCCTGCTCTCCATTAATTTATTTGCATCAAACTCACAGAAAATCATATCCTGGCCCCTTTCATCAAGTACAGAAAGTTTTTTCTGAACATCATGGATGATATGTACTGTATCTTCTATGCTATCTCCAAGAATATTTACCTCTGCTATCCGTTGGTTTACGTTATATGTCATTCCCACTGTGTCGCCAACGGCATGTCTATAAGTAGCATACTTGACACCATTAATAGCTACTAATTCATCAACCGGAGTCTCGTAGGATATTGTCCCTTCTTTCACAGTACTGTGTAGTGTAAATATCACTTTACCATTTAAATAAGCGGTTTTTTCACTCAATACTTTATTCTGAAAGGACATTTTTCCTGTAAAAGCAAGTTCAATCAGACTTTTCATCAAATTCATTCCCATCACTTCCGTAAAAATCCTGTCATAATCTCCACCTGGAAAACGTAGCCCCGGATCATAGAAGCGAATAGTTTCACCATCTACAAAGCCCTGAAAAAAAACAGGAGCGTTTTCTATTCTCAATGAATGCAATAAATCCACCATATGGCTATGAACCCTGTTGAAATATAGCTCCGTATTTTTAGAAGGTGAGGAGAGCGCAATCGCCACTCTGTCCATCCCCAATTCTTTCGCGCCAAGATAACGATCAGCAGTTCTTACAACATATGGAACCCCGTCAACGACCAGATAAGTAACCTGAAAATCATCCTTGTCGCCCATATATTTTTCAATTACTGCTATCCCGTCAGAGGACATTTCTTTGGCATTAGAAATAGCTTCCAGTGCTTCTGCTTTATTGTTACATACTGCAATTCCTCGAGAACCTCTGTTCTGCGATGGTTTAACCAAAACAGGATATATACTCTTATCATCTTTAGATTCGATTTCTTGCTCCGAGTAAGAAGGAATAATGTCCACTCCACAACTTATACATGCTTTCTTAAAAAGCTCTTTATGCGTAAGAATTCTAAATTGTTCCTCTGTTCCCCAGCAAGGCAAGCCTAATCTATCACAAACCTGTTGATAATAAGTCTGACTAAAATCGATGCACACTGAAATCACAGCATCGACCTTTTCCCTTTTGCACATGGCAACAATCCCGTCTACATCAGAAAGATTGATATCATAACTTTTATCAGCAATTAGCTTCGCAGGCGAATTCGGGATATTATCTGTAACAATCGTATAAATTCCCATTTCCCTGGCTGCCTCTACAACTTTTTTATGTAAAGATGCGCCTGCCATAATAAGCAGCTTTTTCCCTATAAAGTTCATTTTTTCATCCCATCTATTATTTAATTCTTAACTTCGCAAATCTGGAGAGTTAGAGTTTTTATTCAGCTTTCATAGCCGCTGCTACATTCATTTCAGTCTCCACTACAGAATTCATAGATACTACAGGTTGCTTTTCTATGGTTCCTGAAGCAATCGCAGCATCTAAGCTCTCATAACCATGAGCCTCCAAATATTCATTAACATATTTATCTGGAACAGCTTTTGTATATATCACATTACCTTCCAGGTCATATCCCATCAATCCGCCATGGCTTGCAGATGACCTTTCTGCAGTGCTTTTCCTGTCAAACGCCACTGCAACAACTCGGAACATCAGCTTTACATCCAGCAAAAAACTGCAATTTTCTACATACCAAACGTAATTGTCCAATCTCTCCTGCCACGATAAAGCGTGGTCAACCTTGTTTGGTGTCGGGCACTCCAATCCTGGACGCACGGCATACATAGCTTTATGGCGCTTGTTTATTCGTTCCGCATAATAATCAAGCAATGGCCTTGGACCGATAATACTCATGTCCCCCTTAAGGATAGAAACGAAATTCAGCAATTCGTCTAATGAAGTTTTGCGAACAAATTTTCCCCATTTAGTAACACGCTGACTCGGAGGAAGTAGTTCACCGTTGGCATCTGTGTCATTCGTCATGTTGCGGAATTTATAGATTGTGAACTTCTTTTCATTTCGTCCGATACGTTGCTGTTTGAATATAATCGGCCGCCCTACATCAAAAAATGTAACGATGGCAATAACTATATTAAATGGCAGGCTCACGACAAAACCGATCAGGCCAATCACGATATCGACTATACGTTTCCCATATCTTGTGTAAAAAGTATCTTTGACTTTTACGTCACCCACAAGAGCGTTTACAGCATCGAGGGTATCCCGCTTTATGTATTCTGCAATTTCTGCTTTCGCAGTCAGAGACAGTGGTGATATATCCTGCATCTCTCTGCCCCCTTATTTTCTCACGATAACTCCGCAAATCCGCTCAAGCTCATTCAGCTCCAAATCGGCATACATCGGCAGGCACAGGATATTCATCGACACGTCATGCGCCACAGGCGTTTCCTGAATTTCAAACTTGCCCTTATAGCACTCCAGATCATTTGTTGCCGGATAGAAGTAACGTCTCGCGTAGATGTCACTCTCTTCCAGTCGCTGATACACATCATCTCTGGTCTCGCCGGATTTCTTCGGGTCAATATATACCGGATAGTAGGCATAATTCGGAGTCACGCCGTCCCGTAACTGCATCAGCCTGATTCCTGGTACATCTCCCAGCATAGCATCGTATTTTTTTGCGACAGCTTCCCGTTTCTTAATATTCTCATCTACATACCGCAGGTTGCAGATACCCATTGCCGCCCGGAACTCGTCCAGCTTGGCGTTGCCGCCGACATCCGCCACACAGTCTTCCCCGTGGATGCCAAAGTTCTTTAGCTCATGGAGCCGCATCTGATAGCATTTATCCTTAAATGCGATTGCGCCACCTTCTACCGTATTAAATACTTTCGTCGCATGGAAACTATACATACACATATCGCCAAAATTGCCAACACCGATGCCTTTGTACTTCACTCCAAACGCATGAGCGCCATCATAAAGAACCTTTAAGCCGTGTCGATCAGCAATCTCCTGAATCGTCTCGACATCACACAGGTTCCCATATACATGCACCGGCATGATGGCCACAGTTTTTTCCGTAATTAACTCTTCAATTTTGCTCACATCAATCGTATAGTCCGCCGGATCAATGTCGCAAAAAACCGGAACAAGATTTTGTCTCACGATCGCATGTGTTGTCGATACAAAGGTGTACGGCGTTGTGATTACTTCTGATCCGACCGGAAAATCAAATGTTTGAAGGCCATTCTCAAGCGCAAGATGTCCGTTGACAAATAGCGAAAGTTCCTTCACATCAAGATATTCCTTCAGTTGCGCCTGCAGCTTTTTATAGACCGGCCCCATATTCGTCATGCGCTTTGACTCGAAAATAGGTTTGATTTCCTCTAGATATTCTTCCAATGAAGCCATTGAAGATTGTGTGACAAATATACTCATCTCTGTTTTCCCTTATATGATCTATCTAATAAAATCTTCCAAAATGCCATTTATTTCTTCCTGTATCTCCCAGATGCTCCGTATTTTGCCGTCCTCGCAACACTTAACGACTCGCCATCCCAGTTTCTCGACACAGTATTCCGCTGCTTTGCCTGATCGCATGAGATATTCCACATCCTTCTCATGAATATCCTTACGACTCTCATCACCCTGATAGCGTTCACAGAGAAGCCCCTGACTCATCGCAGGATCCACCCGCAGATAGATGGTAATTGCCGGTGACGGAATCCCCAGATATCGATATTCATACTCAAATAACCATCCCAGAAAGGAATCCCACTGCTCCTTCGAAAGTTTGGAGCACTGATGCACTGCATTTGATGTCGTGTAGCGGTCTGCAATTACGATGCCGCCGGATTCAAAAAATTCTTTCCAATCCCTTTTATAACTGGCATAACGATCCACTGCATAAAAACTGGATGCTGCATATGCATTTACATCTCCGGGATTCTCCCCAAAGTCTCCGCGCAGATACATTTTTACCAGCGCGGATGATTCGCTTTTATAACAGGGAAATGAGACCTTTTTTACCGACATTCCTTTGTTTTTCAAATATGTACACAAAAGCTCAGACTGCGTCGCCTTACCGCTGCCGTCCAACCCTTCGATCACAATCAATGTTCCACTCATACAAACTGCCCTTCCACATACTCCTGCAAATGCTTCGCATAGGCACTTTTTCCGTAATCATCAGCCAATTCCGTTACTTCTTCTCTGGTAATCCATCGATTACGGCAGGCAATTTCCTCCGGTACGGAAAGCTTGATTCCCTGATATTGCTCCATCATACGTACAAAGCTTCCGGCATCGAGCAGACTGTCCATAGTTCCACAATCAAACCAGGTAAATCCCCGGCCGAACAATTCGACATTTAAAATACCCTTATCCAGATACATCTGGTTTAATGTGGTGATTTCCAGTTCGCCTCGCACACTGGGCGTTACCTTTTTGGCCAGCTGCGTTACACCAGGCGGATAAAAGTAAAGACCAACTACGGCGTAATGACTTTTAGGACTCTTTGGTTTTTCCTCAATAGAAAGGGCCTTTCCGTTCTTGTCAAACTCAACAACGCCAAACCGTTCCGGATCTGTTACATAGTAGCCAAATATCATTGCCTCTTTTTTCTTCTCCGCTGTCTTTACAGCATCTTTAAGCTTCCGATACAATCCATTTCCATAAAAAATATTATCCCCAAGCACCATTGCACAGCTATCATCCCCAATAAACTCTTTCCCAATCAAGAAAGCCTGCGCAAGCCCTTCCGGTTTCTGCTGTATCGCGTATTCCAGCTTCATCCCCAATTTAGAGCCATCCCCCAACAAGCCCTGAAAGTTTGCAGTATCCGTCGGAGTAGAGATAATCAGCACCTCCCGGATGCCCGCCAGCATCAGCGTAGACAGTGGATAGAAAATCATCGGTTTATCATAAACCGGCAACATCTGCTTTGAAACGGTCTTAGTAAGCGGATACAGACGCGTGCCACTTCCTCCTGCAAGAATAATCCCCTTCATACCTTTTTCATCTACTCCTTCCCTATGACATCTTAAGTATCTCACTCTCCAAAAAAAGAAACTGTGCCCTCAATCCCAGACACAGTTAAACTTTTCTTTCACCTTAATCAACGGACGAAACCATTTTTACACTAAGCACTCGTCCAACGGAATTATTTAACCGAACGTCAGAGATTTCTCCATTATTGACAGCCGTAAGAACAGCCTGATAGGCTTCTTCAAATTCATCCGTAAGATAGATCAGATTCATTCCGGCATTTACAGCCAAAACAGCAGCTTCTTCTATCGAACAGTAGTCCTGTACGGCAGAAGATGCCAGATCCGAGGTCATCAGCATCCCTTCAAACCCCAACTTATCCCGGAGTGTTGCTGAAGCTGCATCCGAGAGTGTACAGGGTAATGCATCATCTCCGGTCAGAGAAGACGATGGCAGGGCGCTGATCTGTATGCAGGTAACTCCTGCCTCCATTGCCGCCTGGTATGCCGTATAATCTTCCGTAATTTCACTCAGTCCCGGGAAGGCGCGCACAACGGGGTCTACCCCTGCAGCCAAAATGCTTGCAACATCCACTGCCACATACTGGGAAGCGTTAATAACATCTGATCCATACGTCATTTCATCAAGGTCCGAATCAGTTCCTGCAGCTGTATCTGCGACAGGCCCCAATATCATATTAAAACCGGCTTCTGCGACATAACCTGCTCTGAGGCTTGCGGCCGCATAAACGGTTTCCAGGCTTCCTTCCTCAGCCAGCTCCGCCGGAGATGCGGTGATTTCATAATTCAGGGCAGCAGCCAACGGTGAATGATTCTCTCCGCCGGTTTCCTCTACAACTGTGAACAACTCCAAACCTGTGCTTTCATCGGCATATACCTGTGTATTCTCAAGCATGGAAACAATCTGCTCCGCCCCGGCGAAATTTTCCGCGGAATATACAAGGCCTCCCACCGGATGGGATACCAATGCGGTTTGGGTGGTCTCACCGGCAAATGTTACCTGATCTGCCCCTGTCAGTTCTTCCGGAGTTGTGATGAACAGCTGCGCTACCTTTTCTTCCACTGACATTTCATCCAGTTTGCTAGTCACTGCATCCGAGAAAGCCATCTCCTCTTCGGCATCCTGATCAGAATTTTCAGATTCCGTGTTTTCTTCTGATTCTTCATTCTCAGCGTTGTCAGCATTTTCCTCCACTGATTCATCGACAGTTCGTGCATTGTCATTCTGCGCATCTGCCTCTGCATCAGATACATAACTGCTGCTGTCAGATCTCACATCAAATATTCTGTTAATATTCCCAAAAAGAAAGGCAGCACAGATAATAATCGCCAGAACGATCACTTCAAGAAGAATAAGCAGATTCAACATATTCTTTTTCATAAAAAACTACTCCCTCGCACCCGTAAAAACCTTTTTCAAATGCACTCCATTGGCTCATTCGTGTTTCCTGATTTCAGAGAAATGGCATTCCCCGGTCACATTTCCTGCTTCTTTGTATCAGATGCGTCGTTATCGTAATAGCCATAATAGCTGCCGTAATACTTTCCGTAATAGGAAGACTTTTTCATGCTTACCTTATTTAAAACAGCACCCAGGATCCGTATACCCGAGACCTCCAGCTGTCTTTTCACGTTTTGGAGAATACGGCTGTTCACCTGTCCCTGGGCTGTCACCAGAATCGCACCGTCGCAGTATTTTGCTATGACTGCAGCGTCAATCGCCGCGCCAATCGGCGGACAGTCAATCAGCACATAATCAAAATATTCTTTTCCAAAATTTACCAGATTTTCAAAGTACGCCTTATCCAGAATCTCCGTCGGATTCAGGACAGATGGCCCGGAAAACACCATATAAAGATGCGGCATTTCCGTTGTATAAACGACATCCGACATTTTTTTCTGTCCCGAAAGATAATGAGACAATCCATATATCTGTGCGCCGCTCTCTGTATGAGCGCCGATTCTGCCAACCAGCACGGATTTTCGAATATCCGCGTCAATAAACAGAACATTTTTCCTGGCTTCCGCAAGGGAACGTGCCAACTCCATCACAACGGTACTCTTTCCCTCATCAGGCGCCGCGCTGGTAAACAAGATTGCATGTATATCGTCTCCGCAAAACTGGATATTGGTGCGGAGAGTTCGCAAAGATTCCCTTAATACGTAACTCTGTTCTTTCAAATTACGAAACAGGATTTTTTCAGTTTTTCTTTCTTCATTTCTCATTTTTTATTTTTTAGACCTTTTTCTTTCCTGTTTTTTCCCGGCTTTTTCCCGTCATATTCCGAATCGCCGAGCGGCAATGTTCCAAGTACCTGCAGACCGACTTTTTTCTCCATATCATCCGGAGTCATAATCGTGTCGTTAAACAGATAGAAAATGACGATGATTGCCATTGCCAGTACCGCTCCGAGTAAAGCGCCCAAAACCGTATTTTTTTTCACATTCGGAATATCAGGCTCTTCGGCCACATAACCATACTGAATGATTTCCGGAGCATCCTGATCCATTTTTTCAGAAATAAAGTCAGCGGCAACGGTCGCAATCTCATCCGTAATTACTTTCGCCAAATCAGGATCCGGGTCTTCCACGGTTATTTCCAGCAATCTGGAATCATCCGGATTATATAAGCTGACTTTGGATTCCAGTTCGTCGTAGGTCAGATCCAATCCCAGATTTTCAATCACCTGATCAAGAATCGGACGTCCGGACACGACCTGCGTGTAATCATTAGTCAGATTCGTCCCCACCTGAATATCCGTCAGACTTATCGTCGAGTTGCTTTTCGACAAAACATATAATATGGATGTCGAGGTATATTGCGGTGTGATCAGGAATTCACTGTATGAAAAAAATATTGCCGCCATCAAAAGAGCCGCCGCAATAATTTTCACCCAATGGTTCAGCAGTTCCAAAAAAATCTCTTTCAGATCAATTTCAATAACATCTTCTTCTGTCGTTTGTTTATTATTTCCCATACCATTCTTCCGAATTTCTAATAATTTTACGCGGCATCAGCCGAAATGCCGCAATCTACTAAGGATTGGTTTTACGCAAACCGCCGTCGACAGCTATTTTTTAATAAAAACTTAACATAGTCAATATACTCGACGAAAACGGAACACCATTCGACGAAATCCGCCATTTTGTTCTAAGCAGGAAACTATTTTTCTTCTTCCGGTTTTTCTTTCTTGACATCTTCCTGCATATTTCCTTATAATACTTTTGTCCGACGGGAAATGGGGGGTATGAGTCTATGTTTGTTGATACAGGTTTTAATACAATTATTTTATTCGGCTTGATTATCCTCCTCAGCGCTCTTGTCTCCTTTTATATCTCCGGGAAGGATCCGTACTGTCCTTCCATTCCTCTCGCAAAAATACTGATTTATATCTGTTGCTTCCTGATTGCTTCAGTCCTCATATCACTCGCATACTTTTTGATCAACCGTGAGTTTCCCTCACTTTTGCCCTCGGCCCATGGTTCGGCTCTGACTCTGATGGATATGGCTTTATCCGCTCTGTTCATTCAGATTCTCTGCATCACCGGCCGTGACCGGGCGCATGCGCATGGAGCAGAATCAGCGTTTGAGAATCCGGCAAGCCTTCTTTCATTTGAATTATCCATCATACTGATCCTGTTTTTCTGCATGGGAAGCTCGCCTCTGATACATGTGCTTTCCGAACAAAGCCGCTATTTTCCGTATTTCTTTTTCGTTTTTCTAGCCGCCTGCCTGGTAGATCTGCTGTCAGTCTTCCAGACAGAACGGAGGCGTGTCATACGCAGGGTTACGGAGACCCGGAAGGAGGCGACTCTGAATCAGCTGTATTATGAGAACATCAGGGAGCGCCGCGCAGAAATGAAACGAATCCGCGGCGAATATGACAGTGAGCTGAAACAAATTGCTTCCCTGCTCAAAGAAAACCGCACAAAAGAAGCAGCTGATGTTTTGCAAAACCTTTCCGGCCGTATCGAAGCAACAAAAGAATACCCTTTCTGCGGCATACCGGTGGTCAATGCCGTGCTCACGGAGAAAAGTAATCAATGTCAGGAGAACCGGATCAGCCTGGTAGCAGACCTCCTTTTCCCGGACCGCCTCTCTATACAGGATCTGGATCTTTGCATGGCGTTCGGGAATCTTCTGGACAATGCCATCCGTGAGTGTGAGAAATCACAGTTGCCTATGGATGCCAGCTGCGGGGCTGAAATAACCATGGATGCTGGTTGCAAGTCTGAAGTACTCATGGATGTCAACCGCAAACCTATGATACCCAAGGACACCGACGGCAGGCCTGAGATCAGCCTGACCGGCCGAATCAGACATGGATACCTGATCATCAAATGTCAAAACCCCTGTTTTTCAGAAAAGGGAATGGTTCCGGAGGGGACAGGCTACGGGTTAAAGATTTTAAAAGACCTTGCGGAGCGCTATAACGGGGATTTCCATTCCGAGACGGACGGGCAAACCTATACCGCACAGTTAAGTTTGTTATTACAAAATGAAATGAAACGGGAGAAAGCCTCCTGACCGGAATCCATAACACAATGAACCGGAGATAATTTACATGAATCTGTGAAATCACAGTAAAGGATAAAACCAGCCATGTTACATATAGCAGTATGTGATGACGAAAAGAACAGTTTACGCCAGGCAGCGGAAGCGCTGCGAATGGATAAAAGAGTTGGCGGAATTGATACTTTCAGCAGCCTGAAAGATTTTCTGGCATGCCTAGGAACCGGTGCACAGCAGTTTGATGCTGTCCTGATGGATATCGATTTTCCGAGCGAAGCGAGCGACGGGCTCGCCGCTGCCGGAGACATGCTCCACCTCGCTCCAAAAACACAGGTAATATTTATAACCGGATATAATGACAGATATTCACAACATGTCCTGCTGGCGGATGCGGAGGTGACCGGTTATCTGACAAAACCCATAGACCCTGCTCTGCTTTCCCGGTATCTGGATAAAATTATAGCCAGACAAAGCAGCAGGGATTATCTCAATCTGTCTGTCCACGGAAAGCAGTTCTCCATCCTCTGTGATACGATCATATATTTGGAGAGCAACGACCACTCTGTATTGGTACACACAACAGGAACCCGTTTCAAAGTATATGGCCGGCTTGATAACCTCCAGTCCCTCCTGCCGTCTGTTTTTGTCCGGATTCATAAGTCTTACATCATAAACATGAACTTTATCCACCATCTGGATGCAAGCAGGGTTTACCTTGAAAATAATGAGGTGATTCCGATCAGCCGGACATATAAAACACAGGTAAAGGAAGCTTATTTTAAGCATATCGGTGACAATGTATGAGTGAATTAAATATCTACAGTTTTTTAAGCCTGATCGGCTTTATCATCGGCGCGGGGATTGCACCGGCTGTTTATATGGAACGCCTGCTTATTCCTGCGAAAAACAGCCGCGTGACGCAGTGGATGCGTTTCCTTATTTGGATCGTTGATGCAGTTCTTGTGTCGTCATCGAAAATCATCTGCTCTTTATCTCTCGACAATGTATGGTTTCCTATAGCCATAGGAATGGCAGGACTCATTAGCCAGTTCCTGATCGCATTGTTTTTTTATGGAGGGAAATTTTTTTACCGCGCCATTATGTTCGTAATATATGCATTGACAAGTTTTATCAGCGATTTCATTTTCTCTCTCCTGTACTTTAAAGTTGCGGGGCATTATTACATAAACCTGTATGGCACTCTGGATACTGCTGTCATATGCATCCTGGTAAACCTTTTTATTCTGCTAAACTGTGCTTTGCTGGCGCTGCTTTTGGGACATAAAATTATGAAACCAGACCCTTCTGTCGCTCTGGTTTTCATGCCGGTCTGCCTGATTATCTGCCTGTTTTTGATTGGGCTTCCGGAGAATCTTTCCGGTCGGAATGTAGTCGGAAGCGACGTCTATTTTGTATCTATCGGCATCACCTTTGTCGTTTACAGTATTTTCGGACTTTTGATAGAACATGCACAGAAGAAAAGCGCTGACAGAGAGCTTGCAGATCTCCAATGTGAAATAGAAAAGCAGCGCATGCACTATGAATCCATGGAATCACACAGGGATGAAATGGCCAAGCTCCGCCACGACTACAGAAATGTGCTGAATGCAGCAATGTATTTAATAGAAAATGGTGAGGCTGACGATGCCTGCAGAATGTTAGAAGAGATGGCCCGGCGCATCGAGTTGGCAAAGGAAAAGTAACGTCTAATATAGTGTCGCTCTGCGACACTTCGCGCGCGAGCGGTTGCGCAGCAAAAACTTCCTATCCGCGACGCATTGGCTCACTTAGCGAACATCGTGAGCTTAGTGAACAAGCGTGCACAGCTGCTGCGCATCCTCACGGAGTGTATTTTTATTTCATAGGACGAACTTTCCTATGAAATAAAAATACAGCCTTTCGCTGATGAACCTGCGAAAGGCTGTAAATAGTTACAATTATTTAATCATTCTACTGGAATATCTCAAGCGGAATCAGGTCTACCAGTGCCTGTTGCCCGGCAGCTGTAAAATGGGCGCCGTCGATAGTATATTCACTCTTCAGCGTAGTGCCAGCTTCATCTTCGCACAGACTGTCCAGCTCAATATAGCCATCCGCAGGATTGTCATCGCTACGAATCCACTCATTCAGCTCTACGCGCATCTGATCCAGTTCCTCTAACCACACAATGTCGTCTGTTCCCGTAATGTTGCGGGTATATCCCTTCCAGGCCGTACGGGTAAACAAATAAACTTCGATTCCTCTTTCATGGGCAGCATCGATCAATTCTTTATAAGCGGCAATCATTTCCTCTGTTGTGGTCTCCGGCGCGATTCCTTTCATGCTCTCGCAATTCGGATGGATAATGTCATTTACGCCGACCTTGATCAGGATCACAGACACGCCGCTTTGATCCAGGGCATCTCTTTCGAACCGATTTAACATGGATTCCCCATAGATCATCCCAAGCGTTCCTGCTCCGTCCGCAACCAGGCGGTTGCCTTTGATCGCCTGCTGAAGCACCCCGTAATTTGTAATGCCGTTATCCTGAAGCTTTTCTGAAAGAAGATACGGAATATCGTTAGCCAAAGTAGAATCACCGATGACAACGACGGAAGTTGCCTCCGAATTGTCCACTTCCACAGATGTCAGCATCGGAACCACATTGTAGTCACCCACATCCATGGACGCGGACAACTCCACACCCGCAGTCGTATACTGCTTCGTATCATTTCCGGAGGAAACATACGTCGTTCCGCCAATCAGTCCGAAGGTCTTCATATTCCGGCTGTCTTTCACATATGAGCTGATTGTTATGGATTCGTTCGCTTCCACTTCCAGCGGGATAGCGTCCGAAGTCACGGTTTCTCCCGCGGGAATGGTCACAGTCTTTTTACCATCGAAGGTAACGGTATACCGCTCTGTCAGAACGATGGAACGGTCGGAATAATCCGAAGTCTTCGCCGCGGTCACTGCATTAACGGTCAACGGGCCGGTGCCGTATTCATTCGACAGGGTGATGCGAATGCTGTCTCCGGACAAAGTAGGCTGAACAACGGTGCGGAATGTGAGGTTGCTCACGCCCAGTTTGCCCTCCAGACAGGTAAGCGAAAGCATTTTTGAAAAATTCACTTCCACGGGGCTGGTGCTCCAAGCACCGACCCAGCTGTAATCCGATGAATCGGAAGAGTCGGAAGCGGCCCTGGCCGGAACGGCCATAATGGACAAAGTTAGACACAAACATAAAAGTACAGATAAAAAGCGTTTCAATTTTTTCATAAAAACCTCCCCGGAATTGTATTGATATTCTACATTTTAAACAAATCAATGTAAAAAAGCAACGATTTCATCTAGATTCATGTCTCCTTTTTGGATTTTCCTCTGATCCATAGGACCCGTAATGCCCATAATGACCATACCCATATCGGCCATATCCGTACCCATAACCATAGCCATAACCGTAGCCGTACCCATATCCATAATGTCCGAATCCGGTATTAATACCATTTAAGACACACCCCGCCAGCGGCAGCTCTGCCTGCGCCAGAATCTCTGACGCCGCCATAATCCGGTTCACCGGCGCACAATCCTGCCGTACCACGAGAATCCCGGCATCCAGATAAGAAGCGGCAAGCGCCGTGTCATGCATAAACGTGCAGGGCGGCGTATCGACAATGATATAATCCGCCCGTTTCCGGTACACTTCAATAAGAGCTTCCAGTTTCCCATTCGTATATAGAGCAAATGTATGAGCAGTTGCCTTCCCGCCGGCCATGACATACAGGGAAGTATTCTTATATTTATGGACCAGGTTCGGCAATTCTTTCACGCCATTTAAGTAATCTACCAACCCTACTCCTTCGTTCCACTCCGGAAAACCAAGCGTGTCTGCCACGGAGGGGCTCCTCAGGTCACAGTCAATCAGCAGCATCTTTGCGCCTTCTTCTGCCAGCTGCATCGCAAGACTGCAGGAAACGGAGGTCTTTCCTTCCGACGCCAGGGCGCTCGTTACAAGGACTGCTTTCCAACCCTGCTTTTTCATGGTGCGGGCAAAACGGTTCTGAAGGTCTTCCATCGTCTCCAGATACCCGCCCGGCAGCTGTTCTGCGTCATCGGAAAGGAAGCTTGACTGCTTCTCTTTTCCTTTGCTGCGCTGCTTGGCGCGCACAGAAGGAATTCCGCCAAGATATGGAGCATTTACATACTTTAAAAGTTCGTCCCGCGTGCTTACGGTCTTGTTTGTCCGCATCAGAAAAACGAGAATTGCCAGATAGAGGATAAATCCCACAAGAACAAACCGAAGAATATAGCTCCGGTAGTTATAGCTGTTCATGGGGAAAGCCGGCACGCCGCTATCCTCAAGTTTTTTGAGTGAAGTATTCCCAATCACATATTTTGCCACCGAAGGGTAGTTATCGATTACAGACTGCAGAACATCATATGCAGTCTGCCCGTCAGATGCAACCACGCTGATCTGGAAGAGGTTCGTCTCCCCAAGCGCTGAGGCGGTGATCGTTCCGGGAACAGATGGAACATCTAAGTCATTTGCCACGACTTTATTTAAGGCCCCGCTGGTCAAAATATATGGAAATGTGGCAGCTAGCTGATCCGTGGTTACACTGTTATAATACCGGCTGGCAGAGATGCCGGAGCTGTCACCCATAGATACCACAAAAGATGCCTTTGCCTCATATTTCGGGCTGTAGGTATAGCGGGCATAAAAAAATCCCATCCCAGCACATAAGACTGCAATGATAAGCCCCACCCACCAGCTTCGGCGAATCTGCTTGAACGCCGCGTAGAAAAGAGGGAGCAGGTCGATCTTATTTTCACGCTCTGATTCCAATAGCGAATTTTCCTGCATCACGATTTCCTCCTTTCGGTCTTTTCATTCTGTATCTCTTCTGTCGTTGTCCTTCCATCATCCTGGCCGGAAAAACCGCTTTTGTCCGCGCTTTTTCCCGTACTTTTATTCACACTTTTGTCTGATTTTTTATCCGCATCATAATGACCGTAAGCATAATGCCCGTACCGTCCATACCCGTAACGCCCATAGCCATACGAGCGGCCATATCCGTAATAACTCCCGTAAGTCCCCGCTTTTGCAAAAAATCCGGTATGCACGTCATTGAACACACAGCCAAGAACTTTCGCGCCGGTGTCGCCCAGCTGGTCGAGCGCATCATTGATAAGGCGCGCATCCACCACATCCTGTTCCACCACCAGCAGGCAGGCATCGGCCAGAGCAGCCACCTGTGTGCTTTCCGCCACCAGCCCCATGGGCGAAGTATCCAGAATCACGTAATCCGCGGTCTGAAGCAGCGCCCCGATGATGGCCTCCAGAGATTCCGTTGTCTCCCGGTTAAGTAAGCGCTTATGAGATACCGTGCTGAAAATCACGGGCAGATTCTTCTTCATTCCGGAGGGCGTGACATGGATGGTTCCCCGGGTCTTTAAGGCGGATCCCAGGTCGTTCTCGGCTTCCTTTTTCTTCGGCAGGTTTAAAATCTTATACTGCGCCGGTTTGCGGAAGTCACAGTCCACCAGCACCGCGTCCATAGTCGCCTGGATCATCTCATACGCCAGCCAGGGGGAAGAAGTATTGATCGTCAGGGTCATCAGGCTGGTGGACTCTACCACACTCACGGAAATCTCCCCATCCAGACTGCTAAGCCCCAGTGCACTGCAGACGCGGGATTCCAGGATCTCGCTGTCCACCACCGTGGTAAAAGTCTCTGCGAGAGCAGAGGCCGCGCTTAAGCTGTCTGAGACCGTATTGCTGCTGACGCCGCTCTTACTGATAACAAAAGTTACCGTGGCGGTATACTGCGGTTTATAGGAAAGTTTCGCATACGTGCCCGCAATTAAAGCTGCAGCCGCTGCGGCGATGAGGATCACCCACCATTGGCGGCAGAGATCCCGGAGGATGGAATCCATATCCAGACTGTCCAAAAAAGAACCGCTCTGCTTTTTATTTTCGTCCATTTCCATATTTTTTGCTTACTCCTCTTCCACAACGACAATCAACCGAACCTGTCCTTTTTATCCGCTTCCCGGACTTTCATGTTAATCAAGCTGAGGACGCATGATAATGTTAAAATTTCCCATCTCTGTCTTGGTAACGGAAAAAGATACGGGGTTTTCCTCTCCCCATTTTGGATAAACCTCTGCTTTTTTCCGCCACCGCTCAAAGAATTCCAAAAATTCCCCGAACAGGCACTTTTCCGCTTCTTTCCGGGCAGCAGCTGCATCCGCCAGAGTCACATAGGTCCCGAGACAGTAGGTTTTTCCCTGAAAATGAATGACCGATTTATATTTTCCCCGGTACATCGTCACGCCGGTCACACCGGTCGTATTGTCTCTGCGCACCTTTTTCTTCCCGAGTAATTCCACCGTGGTTCCGGCCACATGGGTCGTTCGGTCTTTTAACTGCTCTTCCGCTGCGCGTTTTAAGCAGCCTCAGCTGATATAATTTTTCCTTTGTAAATCCCCGCGGGAAAGCTCCACTTCATTCCCGCAGTCACACCTGCAATGCCAGATGACGGACTGATCCCGGTCGCGCTTTTCCGTCGGATAAAGCACCGTTAAATGGCCAAACCGCTGGCCGGTCATATCTTTCATCCTGTAATCCGGTGCCGTTTCATTTCGTTTTTTCATAACTCCATCCCTTTTTTATTCTTCATCATAGATGCGCAGCATCATGACAACTCCATACTCCGGGTCAAAATGAGAAGGATAGACCGTCCGGCTCTCACCGGCTGCCAGATCCTCCAGCTTCACGGTATAGGCAATGCCGCCGATATACTCGCCGGTATCAATCCGGTTCTTGTAAAACAGTCGCAGTTCTGCAATGGCGCTGCCGCTGGTATTCGTAACCGTAACCGCGCCGGAATCATCCGCGGACACGCTGACCTGATCCTCACACATATCAAGTTCTGACAGATACGCAGCCTCACTCTCCACATAAGAAAAAGATGCCGATTCGCTGCAGGACTTCCGGTCAGCCTCCATCACCAGAGCGGTCTGGCCTGCCGGAAGAAGAGAAACTTCAAAATTCAGAGGTTCCCCATCGGCTGTCAGGGTAATCCACGCAAACTCGATTGCCTCATCGGCGGTGTTTGTCACTACCAGCGCTGCCACACTGTCAATCTCATCCTCGGTCCCGTCTTCAATATAATACCCGCTGTAATCGTAAACATTCACCAGCTCCAGGCTGTCCAGTTCGGAAGTGTAGGGGAAAAAGATGTCCTCCCCTGCGCCTGTACCATTTTCTGAGCTTTCCTGGCTGCCGGCCAACTCGTCTCCGGTTCCGTTTCCTGTATCAGAGATGGTTCCGTCCTCTTCCGTCCCGTCGCTCCCGGTATCCGTTCCTGTTCCTGCATCTGAGATTTCCCCGGTAATACGGTTTCTGCCAATCTCACCGGCCTCATACGCCAGCAGTGTCGCAATCACAACGGCTGCAACAACGATCACAGCCAGAAGTGTCTTCTTCCTCCTGCGTTTCCGATGTCTTCTCATGATTTTTCCTCACTTTCCAGCTGTGCCGCCAGCTGTTTTACCGCCACAGGATACGATTCCGCCATCCGGCACCGGTATTCCGGCACATTACAGTATGTCCCCGTCTCCGTCAGCACGGAAGCCGCACAGGGCCGACAGATTTCCTTATTCCTGCAGTTAGTGCATTTCGCGGGCAGACGGATCGCCGCCGCTTCCTCTGTAGCCAGCTGCCAGGCTTTGTCAAATCCGACCGCAAAAACGTCCGCGTTTTCTTTCCCCGGCAGCATGCCGCAGGGCAGAAGCCGGCCGTCCCAGGTCACCCAGAAACTGCATTTCCCGGCGCGGCAGTGGATTCCTTCGCCCTCGATTTCCTGACAGTCGCTGTCCTGATCTGTCGCGAGACCTTCCGTAGAATCGCTCCTGACATGCTCCAGGAAACGCTCCCGCCCGTTGGAGAGATACTCGATTTTCGCAGAATATCCCGCCGCTTCCTCCGGTGCAAACCGCTCGTTTTTCCCCACCATGGAAGCGTCCCGGCGCAGAGGCGGAAACATATAACTGGTCGCCTGCACGATCAGCCCTTCTTTTTCACAGAAGGAAAAAATTCCTTCCAGGTCATCCGCGTTGTACGGCGTCACGCTGCCGTTGATCTTGATATACATCCCCGCCTCTTTTAAAAGATGGATGGCTTTTGTTACCTGGGAAAATCCCCGGGGATTCCCGCAGAGGCGGGCGTATGTCTCATCCGAAGCGCCATACAGGGTAATATTCATCCGTGTCGGAGGCACATGTTTCAGCCACTCCACAATCTCCTCTGTTATCAGGGTGGCGTTGGTATTGATAGAAACCAGAAGTCCCATCCGGTGCAGTCCCTCCACAATCTCACGGAAGTCCGGCCGGGAAAACGGCTCCCCGCCGGTAAGCAGCAGGTAAAGCATCCCCCTGTCCTTCGCTGTCTGTCCGAGATCCAGCCACTCCTTCGCTGTCCGAAGCGGACGAACCGCTTCCTGCTCTTCCTTCGACATGCGGACATAGCACATCCGGCAGCTCATATTGCAGACGGGCGTCACCTCAAACGTGCCGCTTAAAGGAAGCAGCTGCCGCGAGGCCTTCCGGTGCAGGTACTCCGTGATCGGAGCTTCCACATATTTGATTCTGTTCATACTTTGGCCTTTCCTTTCTCCGGCAGGGACAGGATCGCTGCCTTTGCCAGCTCCGCCGCCCCCGCATCCGGCAGACACCGCAGGAGGTATACCGGCACGGAAAATACCAGATCCTCGATCAGCGGCAAAATCCTCTGCACATAGTCCGCATCCCAGCTGTGGATCATGACCTGCGGGTAAAGCTTTCTCAGCGCCTGCGCAGGCGTTAATAATTTCAACTCATTGGCAGGTGCCTGTTCCAGCATAAAAACAGCAGATACAGGCGCAGACTCATTTTTGTATATACGGGAAGAACCTGCATACGGCAGGCCATAGGCCGTCCAAACGGAAGATTCACCATCACCAGAGGAATTCATTTCCATTTTTCGTAACCCCGCCCGGTCTCCGTTTAAAATCTCCGCGCCCTGATATTTCACCCACAGGTCTGCCTGCGTGGATTTCCCTACGCCAGAATCAGCGGAAAACAGAATCCCGCGCCCCTGCCAGCGGATAAACGCGGAATGGAGCAGCAGGCCGCCAAACTGCAGCAGGAGGGTTTCGATCCCCAACATATCGCAGAGTCTCATGGTGTAGTTCAGGCGGGATTCCTCCCCCTGTAAATACTCGCAGGAAAGGATGTCCGGCTCCGCCGCCCGCCAGGTGACGCAGGCGTAGGGCGCTCCGTCCGGCGAGGGACGGAAGAAAACCTTTCTTTCCGTGCCGGTCTCCGCATAACAGCGGTTACCCTCCTCATGTCCGTCCGCAGGCGGAACGGGAAGTTTCAAAACCGGTCGGCAGATAAAACGCAGATCTGCGTCCCCGCCTGCGGGTTTTGTAAGGAATGCTTCGGAAGAAGCCTGGATGGAAATCTCAAAGGGGAGGTCGAGTAAGACCTTTATTCCGGTTATGTGATATTCGTAAAACATAGGTGTCTTTCTACATAAAGGGAGCGGCCGGGCTTTGCCCGACCGCCCCAATGTGATGCCCGAATGGGAGTGTTGGTATGGTTATGTAAATCAGGAACTGAAGATCGACTGGCCAGGAGACGGGTTGTTGTAACACATTCCTTCGACCGTTTCGTTTTCACCAACGTAATCGTTGCAGGTCGGAGGGGCTGTCCAGGGAGTATGAAAAAAAGTCTGTAAAAGTTTAAATGTTAGGTCTTCTATGATA
>JAJPZY010000087.1 GCA_021204085.1 Clostridiales bacterium
TCAACTTATCATAGAAGATCTGATATATTTACAGAAATAAATTCACACACTCAATACTCATGTGTCAGGAAAACTTTATTAATTGCATTTTTTGCACTGGCCACATTCCTCCATTTCCGCCAGTCTCTGAAATGTTTCATCGCTGATGATATGTTCGATCTGGCAAGCCTCAATGTCCGCCTGTTGCTCGTTTACGCCTATTTCACACAGTATCTTTTTAAGAAGCGTATGTTTTTGAAACGTATACTCTGCGATTTTTCTTCCCTCTTCAGTCAATTCCAACAATCCTGCATATATAACCTGCAGCAGATTTTCCTCCTTCATTTTTGAGACTGCCACGCTGACACTTGCCTTGGAATATCCAAGCTCTTCTGCCAGGTCTACGGAACGGCAGTAGCCTTTTCGCTGTGTAACCACATAGATGCCTTCTAAATAATCTTCCTGTGATTCGTTGTGTCGATCTTTCTGCATGGCTTCCTCCTTCCCGGATGCTTATATGTTGTCAGGCTATGGCTGCTGTGCAAACCTTTGCGATATGCTTTGCAAGGGCAAGAATCGTCCAGATCGGAGGATTCCCCATCGACTCCGGCAACAGTGTAGCGTCAGCGATATAGAGATTTTCCGGCAAGCGCCGATTGTGAAAACTGGTTTGTTCCTCCGAAGTCAGCGGGAGCATCCCGCCCGGGTGTCCTGCATTCAGTGTGCCAAGGAACATATCGCCCTCAGCAACGCCCATTTTTCCAAGAATCATTTTACAGTCTGATACACCGGCTTCCAGCCGTTCCCGGTCTGTCAGGGTCAGCTCCTTTTCTACCTTTCGGGCGTAGCTGGCACCAAAGCCGGAATCTGAAAGTTTGATCATGATACTCAGTATATCTTTGGATGGCAGGCGCCAGGATTTATTGAAGAAAAAGCTGAGATAATCCATGTAGGGAGAGAGCATATAGCCGTCTCTTTGCATGATGAACGGCATGGGGATATGACGGTCTTGTCCGGCCTCCGGATACGGGGCGGCCACACAAAGCACAGGATCGACAAAAAGCGTCACCTCGCAGGCGATCCCCGATTTATCCAGAATCACCGGGGTACCAAGACCACCGGCAGCCAGGACGACCAGGTCGGCGCAGTAAGTCGTTTGCTTCCCTCCCTCTTTTGCATAGACGGCATGCACGGTATTATCACTGTGATCAATGCCGAGCTTTGTCACTTTGCAGTTGGTTTTCAGCACGGCTCCTTTTTCGATACTCTCCTTAAGCAGGCTGCGGCTGTCCCATTTTGCTCCTGTGCGGCACCCAAGCACACAGCGCCCGCAGTGGACACAGCGTTCAAAGTCTACCAGCTTGGCCGTAGGCATTGGCTTGAATCCCAACTGCGCACAGGCATCAAACAGGGCTTTCGTCTGAGAGGACCAGTATTGTTCATGGTCGGTGGACAGGGGAATTTCCTGAGAAAGCTCTTCAAATTCTTCATCCAGACGGATGCCCAGCTTTCGCAGGCCTTTATCATACCGCAGTGCGCTGCCGGTGGCGAGGGTCGTGGTGCCGCCCGTGCACCTTCCATGTACCAGAATCATATCTGAGGTGGCTTTTTGTACCCGCATGGCCGGGAACAGTACTGAAATCATCCGCTCATCCAGAAACAGCCCGGTCTTGCGAAATCCGGCCAGCTTGTCAACAGAAAAACCAAATGGCTGAAATTCGTCCCCGGCTTCTAATATCGTCACCTGAAAGCGGCCTTGCAGCTCTTTCGCCACCATAGCACCGCCGGCGCCGGAACCTACTACTATTGCTTTTTTCATTTTGACTGTCATCCTTTCTAATCTTGAGTTTGACTTGTGCGGTTCCTTTTAAAATCAGCCCTGCATACGTCGCACCCTTCTGTGATTCGTTCCTGAAAAGTAAGCCTGCCTCCCTGATAAATGCCTGCGAAAATCCCCTGGTCAACAGCAGATATGATAGAGCAGACTTCCGGTGTATAAAAGGCGCTGAAATAGCATTTGCGTACACAGAAAGTTCCGGGAACTTCTTCTTCCATCTGTATGTCTATGTTTCGATAGAGCAGGGTAACCATGGCAAGGCAGTCCTGCTCATCCTGCGGCCTCAGCCACCGGCGGAGACGGCTTCCCAGACCATAGGCCATTTGATAGAGTTCCTGATGCAGTATATCGGGATCGTTCCCATGTTTTATGGCATTCACGGCTTCCTCAGCTGTGAACTGTGCGTAGGTCTTCAGCAGTTCCGGAGCGGGATGTCCGGCATCTTTTGGCGCATCCACGCCGAAGACCTTTGCCGTTTGCTTCATAAGTATCCGTAATTCAATGTGCGCGCCAAACCTGCCGGACAAGACGCGATAAAACAACCGGTTCATCACAGTGCTCCTATCAGAAGGACATCCCCAGCCGGGATGGCCGTGGCCATATACAGCCCGTCAATGGTCTGCTGGTGCAGTTCCATGATATTCTTCCGGCGCAGCTTCAGGTTTGGCGTCAGCTCCCCGGTGGAAATCTTCAATGGGCCGGACATCAGCGCATACCGTTTGACCTGCTCCGGGTGGGAAAGCTGTTCGTTGACAGACCGGATCGCAGTTGCCAGTGCTGCTTCATCCGGTACCGATGTTTCGTCTTCCGGCCAGAGCAGGGCGATGCAGTATGGCCGTTGTTCGCCTACCAGCAAAGCCTCACTGATACCGGGAATATCCCGCAAAAGGGTTTCCACTTTTTACAGGTTGATATTTTTCCCGTAGGAGTTAATAAGAATTTCCTTCTTCCGTCCGATAATCTGAAGGTGTCCGTTTGTGGTAACCGTTCCCAGGTCACCCGTATGTAAACAAGTATCCTCACGGCCATCATAGCTCACAGCCACCTGAGGACCTTCCACCAGAATCTCGCCGTCCCTGGCCAGCGTCACCTTTGTATCCGGAAGCGGAGGGCCGACGGTTGTAATATCGTTGGCACCCAGCCGATTCAGAGTGATAAGCGGCGCTTCCGTCAATCCGTAGGCGTCGTGGATTTCAATGCCCAGTTCCCTGAAATCCTCCAGGAGCTTTTTGCTGACCGGAGCGGAACCGACGATCAGCTGGTCGCACCGGTCCAGTCCGGCTTTTTTCAAAAGTGACCTCTTTAATATCGGGCGCAGGATGCGTTTTAAAGCAGCGCTTTTGCCGGAGATGTAGATGCTTCCCAACCTGTTCCGGGCCAGCTGGTCCCAGATCTTCTCGTAAAATCTTGGGACAGAAAAGAAAATGGTCGGCCTGACCTTGGGCAGCGTCTTCGCCAGACTGTCAAAATCATTGAGGAAATAGAGGGACGCCGGCGCGCCCAGATAGTAGGGTGTGTAAGCCCCCAATATCCCCTCCACCACATGGCTCAGCGGCAAAAAGGACAGGTAGGCTGCCTGTTTGCTTCTGCTTTTGAAGCTGAGCAGGGATGCCATTGTCTCAGCCATCCACCGCAGCTGAGCATGGGAAAAGGCCACACTTCTGGAGCTGCCGGTGGTGCCGGAGGTATAGCGCAGGGTGGCTATATCCTGATAGGAAACCTGTGCAGGCATGTGTTCCCGGTCTTTTCCCAGAGAGAGAAAGTGTTTCCATGTGATCACCCGGTTATCTTCCCGGACAGGCATATCTTCCATAAAGGAGATCATCTTACCCCCAAAGGTCATCTTACTGACATGGGATAAAATGCGGTTGTCCCCGATGAAGAACCAGCTGGCGCCGCTTTTTTGCAGCAATTCATCCAGTTCGTTGGCGGGGGTCGTATAGTACAGAGGTACGCTGGTGGCACCGGACAGGCCGATTGCTACGTCCAGAATGAAGTATGTGACGCTGTTGATCCCGCTGACAGCGACCCTGTTGCCCGGACCGATGCCAAGGGCCTGAAGTGCCGCCAGCGTCTCTTCGATACGCTGATTGACAGACGAAGCGCTGGTTTCCCGGATGCCGTCGCCGGTCACATCATAATAAGTAATAGACGCGTTTTTCCGGTTCAGACAGAAACGCACCTGCTCAAACACGGTTCGGCTGTTGTGGTCGAGAAAGTTTCTGTCGGCGGCATAGGACAGGAGGTTTGGCAGATACTCCCGCCAATCAAGTTGATATGCCCCCATATACCGTTCGGTGTTGGTTGTGTCGAATGTTTTATTCTCTATGAAGTAGGGAGCCAGGGAGAGCATATTAGTCAGGACGCTCTTTTTCGCAGGCTTCCCCTCTGACAGATTTCGAGAAGCGCCGATCCTGTCAAGGAAAGGAACGGGGAAAAACAAGGGGTTCTGCAGCCGTATGGAGAGCGTCTTTTCCGCCCACTCCCGCACAGCGTCGATCAGTTCCGCTACCGTCGGCTGCGCAGAGGCCGGGGCAGTCAAATGGAAGGTTTTCCCGGCAGCATTCTCTGCATAGGTGATGCGGACAATGGATTTTGCCACATAGTCCACCGGCACCATGTTGACACGCATGGACTTTTTGATCGGGAAAACACGCAGTTGCTGTTTCAGATACAGCTTCAGCGGATAGTAAAGCGTATTGAAATTTTTCACCCGCCCGGTCCGGGAATCTCCTACGATCTGGCCGGGGCGGAAAACAGAGACAGGGAGATGCCCCATCGTCCGTGCGGCGAGGCGCTCTCCCTCAAACTTGCTTTGTTCATACAGGCTGGAAAAACCGGCGTCTGTCAGGGAATCCTCCATGATCCGGCCGCTTCTGGTTCCGGCCACGTAAGCGGTAGACACATGGGAAAAACGCTTAAGCGGGTGGTCGGCCTGAATGCGCCTCGCGAAATCCAGGACATGACTTGTGCCGGTGACATTGACATCCCAAAACTGTTCATGGCTGTGGTTGATACCGATGACAGCAGCGGTATGAATGACGTAATTGGTGTGATGGATCAGCCGTTCCTGATCTGCTTCAGAAAGACCCAGGTTTTCTTTTGTGATGTCCCCCAGCACCGGCTGAATGCGGCTCCCAAGATTTTCTGTCAGCTCAGGGCGACCGTACCAGAGAGCGGTAAGGCTGTTGATTGCTTCCGAGACAGAACCGGCTCTTGTGAGGCCATAGACAACATCGTCCGTCGTCTGCATGAGTTCAGAAATAATTTCTGTCCCCAGGAATCCGGTTGTACCGGTAAGGAATATATTATACATCGGCAGTCCCTCCGTGTCTTCTGCATCAAGCCGGGCTTTCATGAGAAAGCAGCCATGAAATCAAAAAACTTGCCTGTTCTGTACTCCTAAAAAGCGCTTTACTCTTAATTTATTATCTGATATAATGCATTATAGTTACGAGATAAGTGCAAGTCAACTACGCAGTTTTTGTAGAGCAGGTAAGAAAAAACTGACTTATAAGGAGGAAGTGAGATGGCGAATGAGCATATGTGTCCCTGTACCGTAGCGTGCCCTTTGCAAAAAACAATGAATATGATAGGTGGGAGGTGGAAAATGTCCATTTTGTGTTCGCTGTCAAATGACGGCCCCACCAGATACAATGATATAAAGCGGAAAATGGGCAGCATTTCCAACACCATGCTGGCGAAATCCTTAAAGGAACTGGAGGATGATGGCCTGGTCAAGAGGACAGAATATCTGGAGGTTCCGATCCGCGTCGAGTACGAAATAACAGACTCTGTTCGCTCCCTGATTCCGATTTTGGTTGAGTTTGCTGTATGGGGAAACAGTTTACAATAGAGGTGAGTTGAAGTTGTTGCGAATCATTATTTTAATCAGTATCTTAGGCTTTATCTCCGGAAGCATCTTGTATGCTGAACTGATACCAAAAGCTGTTCGCGGAATCGATATTGTCGCGTGCAGTACAGATGGCAACCCGGGGACAGCTAACGTCTACTCGCTTTGCGGAAAAAAATGCGGTACGCTGACGGCAATTCTGGAATTCGCCAAAGGGTTCTTCCCGGTATTGTTAGGGAATATCCTGATACCGCCGGAATACCGTACATACACATTTGCGCTGATTGTCATTGCGCCGGTTATGGGGCATATTTTTTCCATATTCCACAATTGGAACGATGGGCTGGGAATTGCAACAACGTTTGGGACTATGATAGCAATATTCCTTCGGAGTCGGCTGTTGGTATTACTGGTAGGCGATTATGCAATTGGAAAATTCGCGCTGAAATTTCGGCATAAATATTACCGGACACTGTTTGTATTCGGGGCATTCCTTGTGGAACTGCTACTTCTCAATAGCAAGGATGCATATTCGATGGCGTACTTCTGTATTGCATGTATCATTATTTTGAAATGTATAGCGGTGAACCATAAAAATTCTATACAATCCATCCCAAAATAAATACATGAAATAAAACAAACAGATAAGAAAAGTCAGTTTATACTTCAAATTTTTCTGCATACTCCTTTGCTAGACGAATCCCAGTCTTTTCGCCATTTGAGCCAAGCCTTAAAAATACGAATCCACATTTCACATGCCTCCAGGTGTATCAGACAATCAACCGGAAAACCTCATCCGCGCCCGCACGGATATTGATGGACGCGTAAGAATCAAAATTGGTTTCACCCGGATTGATTTGGATGATTTTTGCACCTCGTTTCCTGTAATTAAAATACGCATTTCCATAGGAACCGTTAGCACCGATGATCAAAATTAACTCGGCTTTTGAAATCCAGTCCTGTGCTTTCTTCAGGTTTTCTTCGTGAAGTCCGACACCGCTGTAAAAAGGAAATGTCCAGATCACATCCCCGCATTCATCGCATCTGGGAACCGTTCCCTGATTCCAGATATGATAATCGTCAAAATGCTTTCCGCATTTTGTGCAGCGGTTGATCTGCAGGCTCCCCTGGATTTCCGCCACATTTTCCGAACCGGCTATCGTGTGCATACAGTCCACGTTGGTTGTGATGATTCCCTGCAGAAGCCCATTGATCTCCAGACTTCTCAGTGCTTTATGCGCATACGACGGCTCATTGGCAAACATGGAATGCAGGAAAGCGTGATCGAGCAGTTTATAATATTTATCCGGTTCATTTCGGAGTGTATCCTCTGAAGCCAGCGGCAGAAGCTCCGCCACATTTTCATGGTCAAAGTTCATGCCGCCTGCGGAAAAGGAAATACCGGCACCGGTGATAGCAACGGTGTACCGGCTTTCATTCAAAGCCTTTTTCAACTGAATTGCCTGTTTGGAGATATCCATTCAAAAAACCTTCCTTTCTGTCAGCTTATGAAATACATCATCGCATGTCTCCCGGATATTTAAGGCCGCGACCTGGTCAAAACTGGTATGCCCCGGATTGATCTGCACAATCACAGCATCCCTTCTCCGGTAATCCCAATACGCGCCTCCGTAATAACCATTTGTTCCGATCACAAGGATCAGATCTGCCTTTGAAATCCACCCCCTTGCCTTCTGTACGCCTTCCTCCCAAAGACTGATATGGCTGTAAAGCTCCCAGGGAAGAATCCTTCCACCGCACGATTCGCATCTGGGCAGGTCTTCCTGCTCCCAGATTTCATACCCGTCATAATGACGGCCGCATTTTGAGCACCGGTTGATCTGAAACCCTCCCTGAATTTCCGCCACATTTTTGGAACCAGCCATCGTATGCATACAATCCTCATTTGTTGTAATGATTCCGATCAGTTTTCCTGCTATCTCCAGATCGCGCAGCGCATAATGGCTGAAAGTGGGTTTATAGCTGTGCATGGCCTTAACATAAGAGCGCAGGAACCTGTCACGACCCAAAATGCCCCGAAGAATTGTTTTAGAGAAGAGCTGTCTGTATGTGATGCCTCCGCCTGCAAGCGAGATACCCGCCCCGGTAACGGCGACCATGCTGTGACTTTGATCTATGTAGTCGGACAGCTGCTGTATTTGATCCACATTTTGCCTCCTTAAGGGAAATCTTACATCGGTACACTAGTCACATTTTCTTTTGCAAACACCCTTAATAAAGTAAAATGCGGAAAAACACGTAATCAAAAGAAATAATACAGATATAATTGGATGCTTTTTGCACAACAAATTGATCACCTCCTATGTTGTATGTGTAGTTATTGCAGGTTCAGTGTTTCCAGTTCGTCCCGGATATAATCTTCAAAGGAATACGGCTTACGCCCCAACAGCCAGGTCAGGACATTCGGATTGCCAGCAAGCCCGTATTTGCTGTATGTATAGGAGAGGGAGCGGATCGCTTCCTGAAAATGTGAATCCTTAATGGGACCCATTTCGAGCATTTTTTCCACATCCATCTGGTTTGCAACTGCATGATGCCCGGTCACTTTGTTAAAGATTTCTACCAGATCTACCGGCGAAAGGAAATCTGCATTGACGAGCTCATATGTTGCATTCTGGTGTCCATCTTCGGTCAGGACTTTTGCACACACTTCACCAACATCCTTGGTATCGACATAAGATAATTTTGTTGTTACCGTGTACATGCAGTTGTAAACGTTGGAGTCCCAAACCTGCTTGACAGGGAAATTGTGGGTGTAATGCATGGGCTGGAGGATCGTGTAATTCAGGTTATCGCTCAACCCTTTATAAATCAGGTGTTCCTCCATTTCCAGCTTCTGCCGGTGCTGCAGCAATGTGCTCATATTCGGATGTGTAACCGTCATCAGGACAACCTGTCTTACTTTCAGTTCGGCGGCAACATCAATTGCCTGTTTTGCCATCTTTGCCTCGGTGTATAACCCTCCGGGCGGAATGTAGAGGAGCTGGTCACATCCTTTGAATGCCTCGATCAGGACATCCCGTTTGCTGAAGTCCCCGATGAAAACCTCTTTGACGCCAAGTTCTTTCAGTGATTCCGCAGCGGGTGAGATATCAGCTGCCTTCACCTCAATGCCTTTTTTGACGAGCTGCGGAATGATCCGCCTTCCGACATGCCCGTTTGCTGCTGTAACTAATACCATAAAATGCCTCCTTCCCTGTTCAGTCATTTCCATTCCAATGTTCTATCAGTTTATGAAAGACATCATCGGATTCTTCCCGGATATTCAGATCGGCTATCCGGTCAAAACCGGTATGTCCCGGGTTGATCTGGACAATGACAGCGTCACGTCTCCTGTAATCCCAGTACGCGCTTCCATAATAGCCATTGGTTCCGATCACAAGGATCAGATCGGCCTTTGAAATCCACTCCCTTGCTTTCTGGACGCCTTCATCCCAAAGGCTGATGTGGCTGTAAAGTTCCCAGGGGAGAATCCTGCCGCCGCAAGACTCACATCTGGGCAGGTCTTCCTGCTCCCAGATCTCATATCCGTCATAATGGCGGCCGTATTCCGAGCAACGGTTAATCTGAAAGCCTCCCTGGATTTCCGCCACATTCTCAGAGCCGGCCATAGTATGCATACAATCCTCATTTGTAGTGATAATTCCGGTCAGCTTCCCGGCCGACTCCAGATCGCGCAGGGCATAGTGGCTAAAACTGGGTTTGTAGCTGTGCATGGCCTTGACATAAGAACGCAGAAAATCATCGCTCTCAAAATCACCCGGGTGAACCGTATGGGCGAGCTGGCTGTACGTGATGCCTCCCCCGGCAAGAGAGATGCCTGCCCCTGTAATGGCGACCATGTTATGGCTCTGGTCAATATAGTCCGCAAGCTGCTGTATTTTGTCCAATTTCCTGCCTCCTCTGGAAAATCTCATAATCGTCACACCCTGTATTGGTTAATAAACAGCACCCATCAGAACTGAGTTCCTTTGATGGGTGCTGCATTTCGTTTTTTATCAGATATAATTGGTGCTAAGTGAAACGCTCAGCTCTCTCGGCTCAGCAGCACCGCTCATGCTATAACCGATCGCGGCAGCAGAAACAGGCCTGAATCCTTCCGGAATGCCCATTTTCGCACACATTTCCCTGTTCCTGGACAGACCCTGTACAGCGCCCCAGAGATAAATGTTATCCACTCCGGCATCCGTGGCCGCGATTAACATATTCTCAATGACACAAGCTGCATTTGCATATTCAATCCCGGGTGCCATCTGTTCCTCTGAAGCGGAAACAAAGATGGCAGCAGGCGCACCATAGAAAAAGTCCCGTACCTCCATTTTCATGGCTGCGGCAGTTGACCGATTGATTTCGTCGAGAATTTCTTTATTACGGCATACAGTCAGGTGAAGTGACTCTTTTTTACCGGCGCCGATGGGTGCCTGGCAGCCTGCCTTCACAATCGTGTCGATGATTTCATCTGACACGGTTTTGCCGGGGTCAAAATCTCTTGTCGATTTTCTCTTTGCGATAGCTTCTAATGTTTGCATAGGAAACGCCTCCTTAATGTAATTTAAGTTCTTACATTATAGCATATGCAGAATGTAATATCAAGAGATACAATTGATTTTCTGCTGAAAATCTGATATACTTTTTTCGATAATATTCATGGTGCAGGAAGAAGATGATACTATGCGTGTCAGCAAACGGTTTCCGTTAGCAGTCCATTCCTTACTGTTTGTTGCAGTTTTGTCGTCAAAAAAACGTGTGACAAGTACGCTCGTCGCGGAAAGCACAGATACGAACCCCGTCACTGTTAGAAATATTTTTCTCAACCTGTCGGAGAACGGCCTGCTGGTTGCAGCTGCAGGGAAAAATGGCGGAGTACACCTTGCGAAAGAACCGAAGGATATCACATTATGGGATATATTTCAGGCAGTGGAAACCAATGACGTTGAAGAAATCTTCAAGCTTCACGAAACGGACAGCGACTGCCCCGTAGGAAAAAACTTCTATCAAATCCTGTATCCGCACATGGAAGCCGCTGTAAATGCGATGAAAGCGGAGATAAAACAGGTAACCCTGGAAAAGCTGATGGACGAATTGAAATGCCTGATGAAAGAGGCTGGAACCGGAGAGAATGACGGAGATTTGTAATATCAATGAACGCCAAAAGCAAACGATTCGCCATTGTGGTTTCCTCCTGTTTAGGTAAGTTTTTTAGTTCCTGCTCCATAAAAACTGCGTAGTTGACACGGAAAAGCCATGTACATATAATTTAGTATATCAGGTAATAATTTAAGAGTAAAGCGCATTTTGAGACCGACAGGAGCGATTATCTATGGATAAAAAGAATTTTAATCTCGAAGAATACCTGACCGCCAACGTGGAAAATATTGTCAGGGACATTATCAAGGCAACCATGAAAGACCCAAAAGAAAGCATTTTTATGGCTCGCTATGCGTTGGCGAGCCGGGAATCTTCCAGACGGCGAGCAGAGCTGGAAAAACAGGGGGAGCATATTCCGGCCTTTTTGATTGCCAGCATTACCAGCAGCTGCAATCTGCACTGTGCGGACTGCTATGCAAGGGCGAACCATACCTGCTCAGATGGGACGGCTTACGAACAGCTTCAGGCAGATGAATGGGAGGCAATTTTCAGGGAATCCAAAGACTTAGGCATTGGCTTTATCATCCTGCTTGGAGGAGAACCCCTGATGCGCAGGGACGTCCTGTTAAAAGCGGCAGGAATCCCGGAAATCCTGTTTCCCGTGTTTACAAACGGAACAATGATGGATGACCGTAATATCCGGCTTTTTGATAAATACAGGAACCTGATCCCGGTCTTCAGTATTGAGGGTAATGAGGGAAAAACAGATGCTCGCCGCGGAAACGGAATTTATCAATCTTTAATCCATTCCATGGACAAAATGAAAGAAAATCACCTGATTTTTGGGGCATCCGTCACAGTTACAACATCCAATCTGAGAGAAGTCCTTTCGGGTGAGTATGTTGCTTTCCTTCAGGAACGCGGATGTAAAGCTGTGATTTATGTGGAATTTGTGCCAATCACAGAGGGCAGCATAAAGCTGGCTCCGCAGGATGCGGAACGAGACTTTATAAATGAAAAGGTCATGGAATTGAGGGAGCAATTCCCCGATATGCTGTTCATTTCCTTCCCCGGTGATGAGAAAAGTTCCGGCGGCTGTCTGGCAGCGGGGAGAGGTTTCTTCCACATTAATTCTCACGGCGGTGCAGAACCATGCCCGGTCTCACCCTATTCAGATGTTAACGTTCGGGATTTGTCTGTCAGGGAAGCGCTGCATTCAAAGTTGTTTACAGAATTGAGAGAAGGCGATGTGCTGATGGAAGATCATGCCGGCGGCTGTGTTTTATTTGAAAGAAAGGAGCAGGTGGAAACAATTCTGTCTGCAAATACATGAATGACGCACATCGGGGAAAATTCTTCGATGACACCGGTCTATGAAGAGATGCAGAGGGACGGGCGGATGCCGGGAATTTACAATATCAATGAAAGTCAAAAACAAACGAGTCGACTTTGACGACAGGGGATATTTAGAAACTGGTTTTGATTTGTTGTTTTAGATATTTATAACCATCTGTGGCCAATACCAGTCAGCAAATAGCTTTTGGATAATGTCCAGCAGATCTTCATCTGTCAGAATATTTGGGCTTTGTATGTGGCTTGCTATTGCGGAAAAAACGCTGGAAAAAACATATCTGTTACAGCCTTCTTCTTGGGTGTGTCTGCAATCTGCGTATTCATATTGTCAATTGTTTTTTCTCTCATTCTTCTGATAAAATGGGAAAGGTTTTGCTCTGACATCAGCACAGATATACGCATAGGGTCTTCATTGAAACATTTGAGGAAGGTTTCAAAAAAATGCCTGTCATAAACTCCATTACTTGCCTCATGTTCTGCTAACGCGGCTCTTGTTTTCTCGAAAAAACTATCCTCTGCATATTCTATCAGGGCAAAGACATCCTTGAAGTACCGATAAAAAGTTGCCCGGCTGTACCCGGCTAAGTTTATAATCTCGCGGACAGTAATTTGAGCTATATTGTTTTTCCCCGCAAGCAGAAAAAATGAATTGACAAGATTTTCCCTTGTTGCATCTGTGATTTCGGGCTGTTTATTCACACTGTTCTCCTGTAACATACACCATAAGTTTAAAGAAAATCCGTTTCGTTTTGCTATAGGTAAGCTATATCATTTTACAGCAGATAACCATGAAAAACAAGAGACACTTGTCTATCGCGAGACACTTGTCTTAGATTGTCGCTTGATGAACGATAAACTGTGCGATACAATATTATTGCATGGTTGTTGCTATATGATTTTAGATTTAATGACATATTCACAGAAGGTTGCAGTATAAGCCTTGGGATCATTAAATCGGATAGGGAGGTCATTATGACATTACAGGAAGCGATGAGCGCACGGCATAAGGTGAACAAATACAAAGATCAACCCCTGTCGGCTGATATTGTCCGGCAGCTCAATGACAGAATCAAATCCCAGAATCAGGAGTATGGTTTGAATATGCAGCTTGTCACGGAAAGCAAGGATGCAATGCCGGGAATCATAGCAGCGCTGATGTCAAAGGGCGTCAAAAACTACATCATCCTGGCGGGACCTGACACTCCCGGTATTGATGAGAAGCTTGGATACAGCAGCGCCGATTTGATGCTTTATGCGCAGACGCTCGGTTTGAACACTTGGTGGATCGGCGGAATGTACAGCCGTAAGAACGTAAAAAAGAACGCCAATGCGGGAGATAACACCAAAATTATCGGAATCGTCGTTGTTGGCTATGGTGAGAATCAGGGAGTTCCGCATAAATCCAAAGCAGCATCAGATATTTCGTCCTATGAAGGTACTGCTCCGGAGTGGTTCAAAGCAGGTGTTTCAGCAGCTCTGTTAGCACCAACGGCGATGGGCAAGCAGGCATTTACTATCAAGGGCAAGGGCAATAAGGTGAGCATGACCTGCAATAACGGCTCCTATGCTGGTGCTGATTTGGGAATCGGCAAATATCATTTTGAACTTGGTGCTGGCAAAGATAATTTTGAGTGGATGTGAGTTTTGTTCTGCCTGTTCGCTTGGCAGTGGGAATCCATATGACATGTATCAGCCATACACAGATGGTGAAAACGACATTTCCCAGATTAACGCAGAATATAACGCGAGATTATGCAATGCTTGTGAAAAATTTCGATATCGAAAATACGGGGCTCCCGGGAGGGAGCTCCTGGACTTCTCTCCATCTTTTTTACTTCCCTATCACAAGTGTTTTCCTTCGAATTTTCTCTATTAAAAAAACAACTTTCAATACAGATCGATATCCGGATCAGACGCTATAAAATTTCTGTAAGATAATTTTCTGCCCGCTGCGTGTAGTTCCGTTCCAACATCCTTACGTGGGACAAGAACTGCGCATCATCAAAAAACTTTGCCTGCTGCGGACATTTCCGCACACATGCCTGACACTTGATGCAGACTCCGTTCACTTCTATGTCAGCGGTAATGCTTCCCATCGGACATACATTCACGCAAATCCCGCAGTGATTGCATATTGTGAAATCCGTTTGCGGTGTTGCTTTCAGAAATTTTGCCGGAGCACCGTCCTCTCTCAGTGGTGTATAATATCCTCCGACCGAAGGCAGATTTTTGAGGAAACGTTCTTCTGCGAACCGTTGGGTCTGGGTTTGATAACTGCCGTTTTCGATCGATTTAGCAAGGTTCTCAGCGAATGTATGGATCTCTGCTGCATCCTGTTCGTCCGGGCGGTTTTTGGAAAGAGTCCGTGAAAACGCGTGGCGGCTTACCATTGCCGCGGCACCTATGAGATGAAATCCGCAGTCCCGCATAATCAGGCAAAGTTCTGTCAGTGCATCACCGTAACTGCGGTTGCCGTACACAACCATGGGAACTGCCAACGTATCCTTCCCGGAAAAGCACTGCTTATAATCGGGCATGATTTTATTCGGCAGACGCCCCGCATAAACCGGTGAGGCAATGATTACAAGATCTTCTGCTGCAAAATGATATTTCTTCACCCTCGCTGACGGTAAAGTAAAATCAATCTTTTCCATGGGGAGCTTTAACAACTGTTTCAGATCATTCGCCAGCATGGATGATATTTTTTTCGTTCCTCCAGTTGGACTGAAGTAAACAGTTACGATGCGTTTTACTTTCATTCGATACGATTTCTCCTTGAAGTAGTAATTCATTTAAATACTAAGATTTTTTGCTCTTCGCAATATAATAACATTTGATTTTTACCATTGAAAACTTTTTTACTTTCAATTGTGAATGACAAAAAAGCAACGCGCCGTCCATCACCAACGGTGATGTTCTCGAGGGTTTGGGGCGCTGGACGTCCGCTTCCGCAAGGGACGCCTTCGGTGTAGCGCGGACCGGAGCGGAGCGGAGACCTTCCCAACAAGCGTATTTGGGGCGTTCGTCGCCCAAATATATTGCTTGCGGCTTAGCCTCGGAGTATGAAAAACGGTATTATTTGGTTTGTAGTATAGCATGTTTTTAAGGGGTTGGACAGGTAGAAAATATAACGGTTACGTAGTTTCCGCTATGTTTTCTTTAGCTGTCGTGCTACAATGATTTTCACAAGATACTTATAGAGTTGTTTTGGCAAAGGAGTACTGTTGTGACCAGAGAAGAATTGATCGAAGCCCTGTCTGATATGCGGGATTATCACGTTGTATCACAGAAATGTTGTGACTTCCTGAAATTGGACTTATTGAAGAAGGCAGAGAATTACAATGCGGGAAGTGATTTCCGTATGTCAGAGTATTTTAATTACCTGTCGCCTACAGAAGAAGGTTTTCAGGCATATCTGGATTATACTGCATTTACTCTGGCCGCGAATCTGTCGCGTTATGATATGAACATCCCGACGAATGAGTAGATGTTGGAAATGCTGCGGATCAGCGGATACAGCGGTGAGGAAATGAAAAATTATGTCCGAAAGTGCGGCCGGGTAATGACCAACTGTGTTTCCGTAAAGCATCTTGTTCCTACGGTATGTCTGCTATCAAGGCTTTTGTCGGAGGCTATGGGTGATAAAAGTATATGGCGGGGTTATAAAAAGGGAAAGAAAAAGAAAAACTATACGCCCGCCCCGAATGAATCCATGCAGAAGCTGACTGTGCTGGTGGATTATATGAAGGAGAACCGGCTGTTGTTTCTGGATTCGCGGGAGGAAAGTTGTTTATGATGTGACCGAGCTGGATGAGCTTGTGCTTGCCTACGCGACGACAATTCATAAGGCACAGGATTCCGAATATCCGATTGTTGTGATGCCGTTTACCATGAGCCATTATGTTATGTTGCAGAGAAATCTACTCTATACCGGCGTCACGCGGGCAAAGAAAATCCTTGTATTGATCGGGGAGAAAAAAGCGGTTGCCTATGCTGTACGCAATGAGACAACCACTGCGAGGAATACAAAGCTGGCGGAACGCCTGCAGGAGATGCCAGTGGTCTCTAATTCGAGCGAAGGAGTGCCATCGGGGAATGCGAACACCGCACGCGGTAAAAATGGTGTTATTTACAGGATGTCAGAGCAGGAGAGAGAGCAGTTAAAAGTTATGGAAATGTTTTTTCTGGCTGCTTTTCGCGGGATCTGCGAATCGGAATATCATGAACTTCAGGCACTGGGTTTCATTCGCAGGAAGACATTTGAAAAAGACGAGGTTATTTTTTCTACGGGAAGTTATGTAACTAAGCTGGGGCTGGTATGCTCTGGCTGTGTGCACATAGAAGCGTTCTTCCATCTGGGAAGCAATCGAGCGCCTGTCTTCATCAAGGATATGTGCATAACGCTTTGTTACCATAAATCTTTTTCGACTCAGTGTCTTTCCACTCTTTGACCAGGTAGTACAGACCGAACACTGCAATCAACGCTCCTATTACTGCACCAATAATACTAACGACCATTACTTTTTCCTCCATTTCAACAGCAGTGATGAATTTATAATCACTAAAACTGAGCCGGTGTTATGTACCAGCGCACCTACAACCGGATTTAATGTTCCGATGATGGCAAGGACAATAGCGATAAAATTAAGCGTCATGGAAAACGTCATGTTCAGCTTAATTGTCGTCATCATCCGCTTGGACAGGGCGATCAGATGGGGCAGTTCCTTTACCTCATCGTCCACCAGTGCGATGTCTGCCGCGTCAACAGCAATGTCGCTGCCTACGCCGCCCATTGCAATGCCAACGTTCGCTTTTTTCAGAGCGGGCGCGTCGTTCACGCCATCACCGATCATGCAGACAGTTTCGTCTTTCTTTTGGTAAGCGTCAATCCAATTCAGTTTATCCTCCGGCAAACAGTCTGCGTGGACTTCCTCAATGTGAAGCTGACTGGCTATGGCAGAGGCGGCTCTTTCATTGTCACCTGTTAATAGGACGGGCTGTACATTCAGACTTTTCAGTGCGTCGATCATACTGACGCTTTCATCCCGTACTGTGTCCGACAGAACAATATACCCACTAAGCCGTTCAGATACCGCAAGATATGTAACGGTGCAGCCTTGCGAAAGATATTGATCTGTTTCGGCAAGTACCGTATCAGGCACACCAATCTTTCTTTCTGAAAGCATTTCCAGATTGCCTGCAAGGATTTCCTGCCCGCCAACCCCGGCAGAAACACCGCGCCCTGGCAACATCTGAAAATTTCCACAGGGGAGAAGTTCAACGCTATTATCCTGTTTGAAAGAACGTGTGATTGCCTTTCCCAGAGGATGTTCAGAAAGCTGCTCTGCCGATGCACAAAGACGATACAGCTCCGCTTTAGAAAAATCATCCGTAATGCTTGAGACTTCAATGACCTGCGGTGTACCATAGGTCAGCGTTCCCGTCTTGTCAAAAGTGATTTTAGTGACGGAAGCTAACCGTTCCAGTGCATCCCCTTCCCGTACAAGGAAGCCGTGCTTTGTAGCATTTCCGATTGCCGCCATGATTGCTGTGGGAGTGGCAAGCACCAGCGCACATGGGCAGAATACAACCAGTATTGTAACCGCACGGATAATTTCGCCGCTGATGAGCCACGTTAAGGCTGCGGCAGAGAGGGCAATCACAACAATCCAGGTAGCCCAGCGGTCAGCCACACCTACAATTTTAGCCTTTCCTGCGTCTGCCGACTGCACCAGACGGATCATCCTCTGAATAGAGCTGTCCTCACCGACCTTTGTCGCACGCATTTCAAACGCCCCAAATTGGTTGACCGTGCCGCTGGACACTTCATCGCCCACTGTCTTGTCCACCGGCAGAGACTCACCGGTCATAACGGCCTGATTAACAGAGGTTTGTCCTGAAGTAATCACACCGTCTACGGGAACCGTTTCTCCCGGAAGGACACGGAGCAGAGCGTTCACAGGGACTTCTTCAGCCGGAACAGTCTTTTCTGTTCCATCTGTAATGAGCCGTGCCGTCTGCGGGGTCAGATGTACCAGCTTTTCGATACCGGCCCTTGCCCTTGCAACTGTCAGATCCTCCAGCAGACCGCCCAGCTGCATGATAAACGCAACTTCACCAGCGGCAAAGTCCTCACCAATACAGACCGAAGCAATCAGGGCGATCGACACAAGCACATCTGCTTTAATGTCAAAAGCAGTGACCAGTCCTATAATCGCTTCGAGGATAATGGGAACGCCGCACAGGATAATCGAAATCCATGCCAGATCGAACGGGAGAGGTGTCCAGCCTGTCAGGCTGAGTATCAGGAATATTCCCGATATAACAAGCAGCGTAATATCCTTTTTGGTGCCGCCTTTTTCCATAAGCAACTCCAGCTTTTTCATCAACAGTTTCATCTTATTCCTCCAGTCTTATACCAATAGGGGTATGTGTATTTATATTATACTTATGGGGGTATGGGTTGTCAATGGATAAAAAATAAAAGCAGCCTGGAAACTATTGGCTGCTTTTATCTCATGAATTTCATTTACTATACCGGGCTATCCCATGTTGGCGAAGCGTTCCACTGCTTTGGTAAAATCTTCGATAGTCTTGTCTGCGTCTCCGTGTTCGATACCATCTTTCACACAATGCTTGATATGTCCCTCCAGGACGACCTTTCCGCAACTGTGAAGAGCAGATTTTGCTGCATTGATCTGTGCCAGAATATCTTCACAGGGGACATCTTCATCCACCATACGGTCAATCGCCTGCACCTGACCGATTATTTTCTTTAATCTGCGATGCAGATTGTCCGCATCCATACATTGTCTCATGCTGAATTCCTCCTATACGTTAAGGGGTATGCGTACATTATAATCAGCTTTGAACAGCTTGTCAAGCAGCCCTGTTTTAAGGTCTTTGGCGGTGTTTTTGTTTCTTTGAAGATCTTTATACTTTGATAAATCAGATATCAGATCCATATATCCACAGGCTTTTAATCTGCGGGACGATTCATCTGGCGCCCCTGTTAAAAATTTTACAGAACGTAAATGAAGTTTATAAAGAGTTAATTGATTTTGAATTATGCGGAGATTATAATGACCTTGTACAAAATAGTTAATGAAAGGGGTTGAAAGAATGTCGGTATTTTGTCAAAACTGCGGTGCCGCAATGGATGAGGGCGCTAATTTCTGCCCGAATTGCGGTACTTCTGTGAATGGTAACACATATACTGCAAATCAGGTCAATGCAACCGGCAATACTTCCGGGGTGTCCGGTGCCGCCAAAGCTGCTGCTGTGGTCGGAGGAGCTGTGATTGGCGCTTCGGCGTTGAATAATCTTGCCAGAAGAATGACGCACAGACGGCGTCCGCCGTATATGCCTCCGATGGGAGGACCTCCGCCAATGGGGAGACCGCCAATGGGAGGACCCGGAGGACCGCCGATGGAAGGTCATGGCAGAGGGTTTTAACTGTAGATTCAGATAATCGTTTATGAAAAGAGAAAGGCTTGCAATATGGGTACATTACGTAAAGTAAAACAAAAGATGAAATTTGACAAAGACCTTCGCAAAACACTGGTTCGCAGTGCGAAGGATGAGATTATGATTGACGTTGACGGCGACGGAGTGCCGGACGTAGCGTTGATGGATTCTACGGGCGATGGAGACATTGATACTCTGGCTCTTGATCTTACAGGCGACGGAGAATTTAATCTTTACTTCCATAATTCTGATGACAATGGCATACCGGATATGGTTTTGTTAGATGAGGACGGAGATGGAATTATTGATGTCATTGCAATCGGAAAAGAAGTGGAAGCGCGGATGATCGAGGCAGCGAATACAATTTTGACGATGATGGCTGTCGGCGATTATGTGGCTGAGGCATTAGATGAGGCTCTTGACGAGCTTCAGAAGGGATTGGATGAAGCGAAGGAAGAGTTAAAAACCAGTAATGAGCAGTAGATGAAATATAAAAAGAGCCGGGAGACAGGGTCTCGCTTCCGGCTCTCTTTTATTTCATAGGAATGCCCGGCGGCGGTTTTCTCTGCGGCCGGGCATGGAAATCAGTAATTACAGGGTTTTCTGTATCTTTTTGTCGATATACTGAATAATTATTTCTGTGGTTTCTTCCAATCCGAGCTTACTGCTGTTGATAGAAAGGTCATAGTTTCTGGAGTCGCCCCATTTTCCTTTACAGTAGCTGTTATGATAGCCTTTTCTTTCTCTGTTGCAATGCAGGACTTTTTTTTGCGCGTCATCCCAGGAAAGTGATTTATCTTCCATCGTTCGCCGGATTTTAAAATCCATATCGGCAAGGACAAAGATGCTGATCATATTCGGATTATCTTTTAAAATCTCTTCCGCACATCTTCCGACGATCACAAAAGACTCTCCCTCTGCAGATTTCTTTCTGAGATAATCAAATTGCATTTTGCAAATGTTATCTTCCGGCGAATTGCTGTAGCCCTTTACCGTTCGGCTGAGCATTTTATTTCGTCTTTTTTCATCGTATTTTTCCAGTACATTCGCATTCAGATCTTTTTCATCAGCGATGTTCCGCATCAGATTATAATTGTACAGCGGAATCTGATAATGGTCTGCCAACATCTGTGCAATAACATGACCGCCGCTTCCGTATTCTCTCCCCAGAGAGATAATTAACTGTTTTTTCATTTCCTTCTCCTTTATCTTACAGATATCTTAAATAGATACATATCATAGAAACCATCACTACGATAATCGTGGCCGGCACAGCTGCTTTACAATATTTCCCCCAGCTGATCGGATGTCCCTCTCTTGCAGAAATAGAAGTACCTACCACGTTTGCTGACGCTCCGATCGGCGTAGCGCTTCCGCCGATATCTGTTCCCATCGCAAGCGTCCATGCAAGAACGGAGAGATCTGCTCCGGTTGTTGCGGAAAGCGTCTTGATTACAGGAATCATCGTTGCGGCAAACGGAATGTTATCCACAAATGCGCTGGCTACAGCGGATACCCATAAAATAATCGCGATCATAACGGCAATATTTCCGCCGCTTACTTTTCCGATAAAACCGGCAATAATTTCCAGTATTCCCGTCTGCTCCAGTCCCCCGACTACCAGAAACAGCCCGATGAAAAACAGTAAAGTCTTATAATCAACTCTCTTTAAGATATCTACGGTGCCTTTCCCCGCTGTGATAAGGGTAATAATCGCAATGACCGTACCAATCAGCGCGACGGTAAGGCCTGTCTGGGCATGTGTGACCAGAAGCACAACAGCGCACAGAAAAATCACACAGCTGATAATAAACTGCCGCTTATTGGTGATCGCAGACTTCGGTGACGGAATAGCTTCCGGTATAATCTCGGATCCGGCACTGCCGAGCTCTTTGCGAAAGCACAAGTAAAAATATATTACAATTATAACCAATGAAATCACTGCAATCAACCCTGTATTTGTAACAAAATCCGCAAAGGAATACCCCAGAGAGGTGCCGATGATAATATTTGGCGGATCTCCGCACATGGTAGCTGAACCGCCGAGGTTTGCGCAGAAAATCTCCGACAGGATCATCGGAACCGGATTAAACTTTAACAATTGTGCCAGTTCAATTGTTACAGCGGCTAAAAACAGGATAACAGTAATACTGTCGATAAACATGGCAAGTGCAAAGGACATTATCATGAAGGTTACAAAGATAGAGAGGACTTTGTAATGGACGATTTTGGCAATCGTCATGCAAAGCCATCGGGAGTATGAAAAAAAGTCTGTAAAAGTTTAAATGTTAGGTCTTCTATG
>JAJPZY010000103.1 GCA_021204085.1 Clostridiales bacterium
CTTTAGCTCAGTTGGTAGAGCAGTAGACTCTTAATCTATTTGTCCAGGGTTCGAGCCCCTGAAGGCGTACTGGACCGGCAGATGAAATCATCTGCCGGTTTTTTCTGTTGCACCCTGCGCACGAAAAAGAGAGCAACCGCACCTATCTGCCATTGCTCTCTCATTCATATTTTATGAAAATATTTTAGCTCAATGCCGCCGTGATGATCGCCATCGAGTAAACTTCCATCGCGTTGCATCCTCTGGACAAATCGTTAATCGGTGCATTCAAGCCGAGAAGGATCGGGCCGTACGCATCAAAGTTACCAAGACGCTGTGCAATCTTGTAGCCGATATTTCCCGCGTTGATATCCGGGAAAATAAAGGTGTTGGCATGTCCCGCAACCGGTGAATCCGGCGCTTTCGTCCGTGCAACAGCCGGAGAAACAGCCGCGTCAAACTGTAACTCTCCGTCAATCGCAAGATCCGGCGCTTTTGCTTTCGCCTTCGCGCAGGCGTTGCGCATCTTGTCCACGTCCTCGCCTTTTCCGGATCCGTGTGTGGAGTAACTTAAAAATGCCACTTTCGGATCGATACCGAAAATCCGTGCGCAGTTCGCGGTCTCCAGAGCGATCTCGACCAGATCATCCTCGGAAGGATCGATGTTGATCGCACAATCACCCATGGCAAGCGCTTCATTGTTGCCTGTAGCGGCGGCACGAACCAGAATAAAGCAGGAGGAAACGATCTTGTTGCCGGGCTTCGTCTTAATCAGCTGCAGCGCCGGACGAACAGTATCAGCAGTGGAGTATGTAGCGCCGCCAAGCAGGCAGTCCGCAATCCCCATCTTCACCAGCATGGTACCGAAATAGTTGCCCTGCTTTAAGGCTGCGCGGCAGTCATCCGCGGTCATCTTGCCCTTGCGGAGCTCCACCATCATCGCCACCATCTCATCCATGCGGTCGAAATGCTCCGGATCGATAATGTCGGCGCCGTTGATATTATAACCGGCCTCCTCCGCGGCGGCACGAACCTCATCCACATTTCCGATGAGAATAGGCTTTAAGAATGTACCGGCAAGCAGGCGGGAACCGGCCTCCAGAATACGGGGATCCGTACCCTCGGTAAATACAATCGTCTTGGGATCGTTTTTCAGTTTTTGTATCAATGTCTTGAACATAAACAGATTACCTCCATGTAAAAATTTTCTCTCCTTCTTATTGTATCGCCTTTTTGCTAAATTTCAAGGAAAAATACCGTTATTTAATTCACAATTACGGCAAAACATCTGTTTCCTTTGCGGCTTCCATACACCTTCTCCTTTCAACTTTCTTCACATTCTGCATGCAGCAAAAGTTTACTGAAAAAATCCTCAAGAATAAATCTTCTGTCTACGCTCTCATACAGCCGGATTTCCCTTGTTGCATTCGAAACATCATAGGTTCCATCTGCTCTCACAAACGGTGCCGGTACCATGCGATAGGTTCCGGAGTTGCTGCTTAAAAGAAGTCCGATCGCACAGGAATCGCCCAGCGACCAACTTCCACCATTCGGAAACTTCAGATAATCTTCCGGCTTCTGCGGCGGTTGGATCTGATTCAGGAAATTCGACATATTCTCATTGACTTCCACTGTTTTTTCGAACAGGTACGCCCCGATTTTTCCGCAGGGTTGAACCTTCACATAAAGCTCCTCCATCCCTGTCTGTAAAGTGGAATACACTTCCTGCGGAAGCATCCAGATCGGCGCGCTGGATTTCAATACCGCATTGGCTGCGTTCACGTCATTTGTTACATTAAATTCGTATCCGCCATACGGGTAATTGGTTCCGCCGACCCAGATCACGGTCATCCGGTCTGCAATCTGAGGGTTTCTGTTCATTTCTACCTCCTCCCTCATAGCCCCAACTCAAGATCTTGCTTGCAGCATTTCATACGATTTCTTCTTTTGTTAACAACCTTTTCTATCAGGCGTTCTGATCTCCGAACACCCTCTTGTAATACTTATCCGCCTGATACAAAGCTGCCACGGTATTGTGCCCCAGCACGCGGTCCTTCGCCACCAGTGTCGTGACCAGCGCGTCGGAATACTTATAAAACAGGCTGTCATGCCCCACACAAAGTCCTACCAGAATATTCAGGTCAGTATGATGCGCGTTCAGAATCTTCGCCTGCAGGACAGGGTTACACATGTTAAAACCGACCTTGTCGCATCTTTCCGGAATCCCGATATCTGCTTTTCTCTGTGTGCCGCCCTTACAGGCGGAACCGAAAACCTCAAACCCATGACTGCGGAGGACCTTTGCGAGCGTCCGTGCCTCCTCCAGCAAACCGACACAGTTGGCAATCCCAATCTTTTTTGCACCAATCTTTTTCGCAAACTCAACGGTCTCCTCCAGACGGGTCATCTTGCAGTAATTATCTGCCTCCACCTCGGCCGCGGAAATCGCGACTTTGCGGATATCTTCCTTTTCATACTGTGCCATGGCGTCCGCCAGGACATCCGGATCCATATGGGTAGACAGGTAGAAATCCGGGAACTTTCCATCCTCCCAATTACAGTTTCCCACATAACAGTCAATACAACTTCTCTCTATATCACTCATCGCTTCTCCTTCTTCATCTGCAAATACATAGCTCTCTCTTTCGCCATTTCAAAATACATCCGGCGCACACTCCAGCTACGGTTGGTCGCTGTCAGCACTGCCTTAAAGTCCACCGGAATGTTGCTCTTACGCAGTTTTTCCAGAAACCGATCCATCTGCTTTTCCGTAAACCCGCACATGACAACCATGCTTTCCCCGGGAACCCGCTCTGCCTCTTTCGTAGCGTTCGCAAGATTGTCTCCGGAAGCACCCTGTTCAGAATGAGCTGACAACATTATTCCACGCTCAATCTCTCCCAGCGTCAGATAAAAACAATTTTCCGGGACAGAAATCGCTGAAATCTTCATAGATGCAAGGACAGTACGAATCTTATCTTCGTTCCTGCACTGAAATAATAATACCTTTGCCACAATCGTTCCCCTCAGTTTCCGGCACTATGTTAAAAAATAACGAATCTGATTGCAACTCTCCATATAAACTTTATACCGATGCATTCGCCTTGCCGGATATAATCCACGGCGCAGGCTCCTGTTCAAAGGAATTCTTTGCGGTCAACCTGGACACAGACACCTGAATGGTCTCCGCATCCTCTATCCCGTATTTTTCAAAAAGCTTCGGCATCCCTGCGGCAACCGCAAAATCCAATGTATAAACCACCACGCTGATCTTCGGATTTAACGCTGTCAGACAGGCAATCTCCTGTTCCGTGCTGGCCGATGCCACCAGAAATACCAGAGACGGAACCGGCAGACCCTGCAGCGTCTCCGCGTCCACGTGATCCACGACATTTATATTCTGCAGCCCAAAGTGGTCAATATTGTCCTCCATTGTTGCACGGTCATCCTGATTGTATTCCACAGCCAGCACAGATCCTTCCGTAGCAATCAGCCCAGCCTCAATCGCAATGCTCTCGCCGCTGATCACGCAGATGTCATCGTGCCGTCCGATCTGCATCTTATTAAAAATCACGGAACGAATCTCGCTGCCGACATAATGAATCGAGCCGCGGCGGAAGTTTTGGTTGTCCATACCGATCTTATAAGTATTGCATGCGTTCGGGTTAATGACCAGCATGCCGGCGGAAGCGTTGATGCCGCGGTTGATCATATTGCATACCTTATCGCACTTTACCTCGCCCACCGGCTCAGAGCCTTCATTGTACCAGACATCGCAGTCGCCCAGACCGGCATTCCACATACGATAGAAGATATCCGGATTCCCGGCTTCCGTAAATACAAGCACTGCCCGATGCGTTTCCACGGTCGGAATCACGTTTTTATTCTTGCGGGTGATATCCAGCATCTTCACTTTCTCCAGATCAATGGGTGTATTTTTCGCAAAATACTGAAGCCAGGATAAAATTATCTCATTTGTAAAAAGTTGCTGTTCCATAGTTATACCTCCGTACATATTAAATTCACTTTTTCATGCTCCGCACGGTCATACGAAGACACACGTAAACACGATTCGATCACCGTTTCAGGCAGGATTTTCTCTTATTTGTCATCATACCACAGAAAAAGTCTGTTCT
>JAJPZY010000002.1:0-3846 GCA_021204085.1 Clostridiales bacterium
TTATCATAGAAGACCTAACATTTAAACTTTTACAGACTTTTTTTCATACTCCCGCCAAACAGGATATCATCATTAAAGTGCGCAAATTCCGGTGCAAATTCTCCGAGGGCATTCCGCCCAGCTGTCTGTACAATTTTTTCCATAATGAACCTCCTTTTTCTTTTTTTGATAGCCCGCCGTGCTTCGTTCGCGAGCAACTATGCTTATACATGAACGCGCACCTCAAAATCTTTGATTTTTCGGTGTTCGTTACACTCACACAGCACTTTGAACATTCACATGCCTGCAAGCAGTCTGTACATGTTCTGCAGCGCTGCGTTCATGTTTATGCGTTCAAATTTTCTGATTCCCAGTTGACCATACATGGCTTTCTTTCGCAGCAGCGGCAGTATTCTGTGCCATCACGCCCACCAATGCATGGGGAACATAAGGTTCCTTCAGCCAGGCAAGTTCTTTGTCAGAAAGTTGTAAATCGACTGCCTTTGCTGCGCCTTCGATATGCTGCAGTTTTGTAGCGCCCACCACGGGAGATGTCACTTTCGTCAGCAGCCATGCAAGGGAAACCTCTGTCATGGATACCCCGTGGCGCTCTGCCAGTTCCGCCACACGATCGATGATTATTGCATCCTGCGCTTCGGTAGCGTCATATTTGAACTTTGCGTAGCTGTCCTCCTGAAGGCGTTTGGATGTTTCCCCCGGACGTCTGGATAAACGTCCGCTGGCTAATGCACTGTACGGCGTCATTGCGATATGATCTGTCCGGCAAAGTCCCGCCATTTCCCGCTCCTCCTCACGGAAAATCAGGTTATAGTGTCCTTGAACGGAGACGAATTTTGCAAACCCGTTTGCTTCTGCCAGCGCATTTGCCTTTGCAAGCTGCCAGGCAAAGCAGTTGGAGATGCCAATATAGCGGGTTTTCCCTGCCTTGACCGCCTGATTCAGGCCATCCATAATGTCATACAGTGGTGTTTCGTAGTCCCACATATGATAAATATACAAATCCACATGATCCATGCCGAGGTTAATAAGGCTCTTGTCGATCATTCGCCGGATGTGCTGCTGGCCGGTGATCCCCGCCTTGATTTCGTCCTGCGTGCGCGGCAAAAATTTTGTTGCAACAATCACATCATCCCGCTTTGCAAAATCCCGCAGCGCACGGCCTACATACTGCTCACTGGTTCCGCTCTGGTAGCCGATGGCCGTGTCAAAGAAATTGACGCCAAGATCCAGCCCTTTTTTGATAATCTCACGGGAATGTTCCTCGTCAATCGTCCAGCTGTGCTGACCATTCGACGCATCCCCAAAGCCCATGCATCCCATGCAAATGCGGGATACCTGTAAATCCGAATTTCCTAACTGAATATACTGCATTTTGCCCTCCTGTTCTTGTCGAATTCCCGTTCTTCTACTATCGTACAAGCTGCTTTTCTGCCTGACAGCTAAAAAAGCAGGCATTCTTTTGGGATACTACATTTTACTCGAAGCAAAACTTAATGTCTAATACCTATATTACATGGTTAGAAATGCTCAGATTGTATTTTTAATCTGACCAATAAACTGCTTTGTTGCAGCGGCCTGCATCTGGCTTTTCTTCCACACAAGAACAGCGCCTGTTTCCAACTCGGGAGACAATGGGATGAAACAAAGGTCTTCATATATTGCTCCCAGGTCGAAACCGAGTGCGATGCCTACCTTGCTGCGAACCATGGCTGTAGCGTTGATGATCAGGTTATAGGTGGCGGCAATATTCAGGTGTTCATAAATCTCTCCGAACCAGTTGCCGATTTCATTTTTGACCTGAATACGCTGCGGAACCAGCAATGGGGTATCTGTCAAATCCTGTGGCGTGATTGCCTGCTTTTTTGCCAACATCGAATCTTTGCGGACGAGAGCTCCCCATTTTTCTCTGTATGGCATACGAAGAAATTCATACCTGCCTACATCCACAGGTTCCATTAAAAGCCCGATATCCAGCAGCCCCTTCTCAATCCGCTCCTTGATGTCATCTGCCGTTGAACTGTGGATGTGAAACCGCACCAGAGGATAATCTGTTTGAAAAATGGCGATCTGGTCCGCAAGGACTGACATATTTCTGGTTTCTCCGCAGCCAATCGCGATCTCCCCGGCAAGCGTATCATCTTTGTGAGAAAGCTCCTGAATCGTTTTATCCGACAACTCCACAAGCTCCTGCGCGCGTCGCATCAGGAGCATACCGTCCTCAGTGAGCGTGACATTGTATTTCCCGCGGTGAAACAGCTTAACACCCAGTTCTTCTTCGAGCTGCATCAGCTGGCGGGATAATGTCGGCTGCGTAATGTGCAGAAGATTGGCGGCTTTTGTAATGTTTTCTTCCCGCGCCACCATCAAAAAATATTTTAGTACCCGTAATTCCATCGTCTGCGCCTCCGTTACATATCCTATTATACAGGGCGAAATATAGAAATTCAACATAATGAAAGCCGAGGTATGCTTTTTGCGTAGTCCTCACTGCTGTTGCCGCTTTGCAGGGCAGTTTTTAATCCACAGTCACGGAATCGCTGGGAATGCTTATAAATTCTTTTATCTATATTTTTTTTGTTTTTTCGTTCAGCCTGTCCTTTAGGGAATGAGGAAAGAAAGCCTGCTATGTCTGAAAGCTTACAGTCTGGCAAATTGAGTGAAACAGAGTAAACTTTTTGTCAGTTAAATAAAAGAAAATAATAGATAGCACCGAAAACGCTGTTATACTTATGATTGAGAGTTGACAAACGATATGGTATTATGAAATTATCTTTTTAATGAGAAAATAAGAGCCGGATACTGTTAACTGGTTACAGTGGTATCGGATATTTGCACGAAAAGCAGAAGGAGAGAACTGATATGCTCCAACAGGGAAAAATCAATCGCGAGGATATGTTGGAACTCACGCGGCGGATGACACTGAGTCGCAACTGCTTTTCCAGAATCGCGGGCGCGTATTTTACCAGAAAAGCCCAAGAAGCGGAGCCGACGGCGAACGCTGATTGGATGCTTTCCGGTATGCATGCGTCGCTTAGCGAAATGGAGCAGGAGCGAACATTGAGCTTAGCAAAGTCGTATGATGAAGATGGTTACATAGACGGAACATTCAACCGGCATTTTAAGAAGCTTACCGCGGCGGAGCAGAAATCAAATCTGGAAATTGCGAAGGCAATTCCTTTTTCCCGGACAAATGAGCAGCTGCGGGAATACCGCTTTGACCCAGCGGAGAAAAAATCCGGAACGGTCTGGCAGATGCTGATGGCACTTCTGGACTGTGGGCTGAAAAATGATGCCTTACTGGATGTCCTTTATGAACTTGTCGGGGAGAGATATCACTCCTCTGAGCCGTTTGCTTTTTATCTGTTTTACGGGAGTTATGATGTCCCCTTGCATGGCAGTGACCGGGAATGGCAGGGAGAATCGGAGGAAGTGTATTCGTTTCTGGTCTGCGCGGTCTGCCGGGTGGATCAGGATTACAATCCGGGAAAACCGGAGAGCGGATTTTTGTTTCCGGCGTTTAAGAATCGCAGCGGGGACTGTGACCGGATTGAGATATTCCGGGACGGCGGGGACTTGTTGGAGAAGATTTTTGCGTTGTGATCCTGGAAGGTTAATTGTAAGGCGAGAGTATACTTGGTAGAAGAGCAGGCAACCCACAAGAACAAGAAAAAATGAGAATTGGTGGGCTTCTGGAAGAGCAGGAGACCCCCAAAAACAAGAAAAAATGAAAATTGGTGGGCTTCTGGGAGAGCTGCGGACCCAAATGAAAATGAAAAAATAAAAATTTGTGTTATAAAATAAAAAAATGTGAACAAATTAAAATTAAATAATAAAAATAGTAAAAAT
>JAJPZY010000002.1:3856-20181 GCA_021204085.1 Clostridiales bacterium
AATAATGATATATTCTTTTTTTTTTGTATTTAAGTATTCGTATTTTTAATATTTTTAATTTTTATAGTTTGTTGTTTGTATCTTATGTTTACCCCAAAAACAAGAAAAAATGAAAATTGGTGGGCTTGCGGAAGAGCAGGCGGCCCACAAGAATAAGAAAAGATAAAAAATGTGAGTAATCAATATAAAATAGTTGTACGATGTAAAGTGATTTGGGAAAAAACTGAAACTTAGAATAAACAAGGTGAGATTGCAGAACAGAAGATTGTAAAATGGATTCAGAAAAAGCGGACAAAGGAGAAGGACCATGAATACAAATGAGATTATCTTTTTTCAGGTAAAAATGATACGGAAGGGAGAAAAGCCGCCGATTTGGAGGCGGGCGTATGTGCCGTCGAATATTACATTTGCACAGATGGCGCTGATTCTGGAAGAACTTCTGGAATTCCCAAAGTCGGATCGGTTCGAGTTCGAATTTTACCAGAAAAAAGACCGTCTGATTGAATGGCATGAGGAGGATGCGAATGTACATGATTTTTATTATGACTATCTGAATGCGCCGGATACCTATGTCAATGAGTGGTTCCTGAATGAGAAGTGGTTTACATTCCGTATCCGCGGGAGGGCAGTTCAGTTGCCTGAGTACCGTGTGGAGATAGAGAAAGCGTTGGATGTGGCATACAATGAAACAGAGATGCCGTTGGATCATCCGATTCTTCTGGTGGAGAAATCGCCGGAGAACGATGTCTTCTGGAAACGCCGCGGTCAGATCAATGATATTCTGGAGGAGAGGTATCGTTTGGAAAAACGTGAGGCTGAATATCTTTACTTCGCAGAGCTTCTGGAAGAGGTCGAGGAAAAACGAATTGGTTTGGGATTTTGTGAGAAGATGGTGAATCGGGATATTCACAGTAAGGAATCTCCGCATACAGTGATTAACAGGTTATCCGAGCAATTCGCGGAGAAGGTATTGGCTGATCCGATGGCTCATTTCAAAGAACGAACCGGATATGATGCAGATACCAATACTTTTGCAGCCTCGGAAGAAGAAGTGAAACAAGCGTCAAAGAACCTGATTGACGACCTGTATGACGCCACACTGCAGGAGCGTCGGCAGTTTGTGGAGCAGAGATTTGGAAAACAAACTTATGAGAAGGCAACGGTGGAAGGGATTCTTTCTGCTGATACAAAAGCGGAGCTGATTGAACTTGCGCAGGATTTTGACTTGAAAGTAACGGGGAAACGGAAAGATCAGCTGGTGTTTGAGCTTGCGCGGCACCTGTTAGAGCCTGATGTCATGCGGGCAGAACTCTTAGAAGCGGACGAGGAGGATCTGGATGCATTTGAGAGCGCTATGGAAAAGGGGCGTTTTTTACCGAAACGGCGAGAAACGGAGCGGTTGGATCTTTTCTGGAGCATGAGTTACATGGCGGTCTTTTCGGATGGTCAGTATGAAGTGCCGGAAGAGGTTAAGACGATTTATGAGATTCTGAAGCGCAGCGGTTACCGTGAATTTCACAGAAAAGCGGAGTGGATGATTGTCTGCCTGCAGGCATTTGACATGATCCATGTTGCGGCACCGGCAAAGGTATTATATCGAATGTATCGAAGAGAGAAAGCAATTCGTGTGCCTTATTCGGAATTCCTGGAAATTTTTGACAAAATACCGGAATACCGGAACCCGTGCTGCAGGATTGGGGAGACGGTCTTGTCCGGAGCTCTTGCAGAAAATAACATGTACCGGCAGATTATGAAAAGGCAGCGGGATGTGGAATATTATATACCATCGCTGCTGGAAATTATTTCTTACGCGGAGGATGGTTACCCTTCGGCGGAGGAGGCGTATCGGAACTTGTTTGCTTTTTTGCGAGATGAGATGGGGCAGGGCGATGAGGTGTGCGATGAATTGTGCGTGGAAGCTTTCCGCGTGTTTAGTATAGGTGGAATGCCGTCGGATTTTATGGATGAGATAAATGCCCGGGATATTGTTTTTGATTCGCAGAGGCAGGCAGAGCAGTTTTTTAATATTTTGATGCAGGTGAACAATCATACGCGAATGTTTGAACTGCGCGGACATATGCCTGTGGAGATGTCGCTCATGTCTCCGGGAGCAGCCTCGGGACAAATGCCGACGATTGTTCCGATGAGCAGTATGGCGGCAGATATGCTGGAGAAGGCGAAAGATCAGATTGAGGCAAGAGGGTTTCGGGTAGATACTGATTCCAATGCGGCGTCTATACCCGTGATGGGCTTTCAAAATGGCCTGAGCGGCGAAGTGACTTCAGGGGTGAAAAAAGTGTATCCCAATGATCCCTGTCCCTGCGGGAGCGGGAAGAAATATAAAAAGTGCTGCGGCAGGAATCGCAAATAATTAACAGGAGCGCTTATGTCATTATACGCAATCGGAGATTTTCATCTTTCCTTTCAGGCGGATAAACCGATGGATCCATTCGGAAGTGTCTGGAAAAAACATGAAGAGAAAATTCAAAAATACTGCAATCGGCTGATTCGGTCGGAGGATACGCTGGTGATTACCGGAGACCATTCCTGGGGCAGGAAGCTGGAGGAATGCCGGGAAGATCTGGCTTTTATTGAAGCGCTGCCGGGACGGAAAATCCTGCTCCGTGGAAACCATGATATGTTCTGGGACGCGAAGAAGACCGAGCGGCTGAACCGGGAATATCAGGGACGGCTTTCGTTTTTGCAGAACAATTATTATGCCTATGAGGACTATGCGCTGGTCGGGACGAAGGGATATACGTTTGAAGGACCGTTTTATCTGGATCGACGAGGAAGAATCGTCGGCTGGGATGAGGAAAAAGAAGCGCACGCTCAAAAGCTGATTGACCGTGAAATCGCGCGCTTGCAGCAGTCCTTCGATGCAGCTATAGCGGACGGATATCGGAAATTTATCATGTTTCTGCATTATCCACCGACCAGTGTGATCGAGAAGGAAAGCGTTTTTACAAAGATCGCGGAGCAATATCATGCGGAGCATGTGGTGTACTCTCACTGTCATGGGGAGAGCCGGTATCACGACAGTATCTGCGGGGAGTATCATGGGATCAATTATCACCTGGTTTCGGGGGATTTTCTGAAGTTTCGGCCGGAGAGGATTCTGTAGAGGGGAGAGGCGTGAGGAATATGGATGTATTTATGGATTATTGGCTGGAGATTGTCATTTTTGCAGCGGGAGTTTTAGAAATATATAATTTTTTAAAAAAGAGAATTAGTAAAGACAGTATGGATTTATATACCAGATTATCACTGTTTGTTGGTGTTTTATATATTTTGCTGGGTATATACTTTTTGATTCCGTTATCAGAAAAGTGGAACAGATTGACTATGGTTCTTGGAATTATTTGGGCGGCGTTTTTAGTTGCCCGATGGATTTATGGAAAAAGAAAAAACGCAATATAAATATTTATGTTTTTTTGATGAATCAGGAGGGGCACATGGACAGGCAGGATATATTTGACTATGTGAAAAAGAAGTACGGTACGGAACCGGAATTTTTATGGGAGCGGTATCCTTCCTACGCAGTTCTGCGTCATCAGGACAACGGAAAATGGTATGGGATTTTGATGGATGTTCCCAAAAATAAATTGGGATTGTCCGGGACGGAGGCTGTGGATATTCTGGATGTAAAATGTGAGCCCGCGATGATTGATTTATTACGTCAGTCTCCGGGATTTCTGCCGGGTTATCACATGAATAAAAACCACTGGGTCAGTATTCTGCTGGATGGCACGGTTTCAGAAGATAAGATTCTTGATTTGCTGGATATGAGTTTTAGCAGTACAATGAAAAAAAAGAAGGGTCGGAGGTGATATTTTATGAGTATACTGTTGCGATCAGAATGCCTGCAATGCCTGACTGAAGGTCAGCTGCGAGGCATCTCGCAGGACGCCGGGGAGGAGCAGAAACTTGCGTTTTTACAGGGAATGTTTGATATTTTAGCTAAGGCGCCTGCGGAGGTATGCGCACCGGTGCTCGTGCGTGAGATAGATGAACTGAACAGGAAAGTCTTCGGCAGGGTACGGGATTATTCTGAGGAAAAATATTATTATAATCAGCTAATGTTGGAAAAGGAATCAGAAATCCGAAAGAGAATTCACAGCGCGGAGGATCCGTTGCGGAAGGCACTGCAGTTTTCTTTGGTGGGAAATTATATTGATTTTTCCGCGGTGAAAAACGTGGAAGAAGCATATCTGGAAAAGTTATTAGAGGATGTGGAGCAAAGATGTATCCTTGGAGAAACTTATGAAATGCTGAAGCGGGATCTACGCAATAGCAGGGAGTTGTTATTTTTGACGGATAATGCCGGGGAGGGTGTTCTGGATAAGCTGTTTCTGGAGGTGATCCGGGAGACATATCCGCAGCTTAAAGCGAAAGTGCTGGTAAGGGGCAAATCTGTTCTGAATGATATGACAATGGAGGATGCGCTGCAGATCGGCATGCAAAACACAGCGGAAGTATATGATAACGGCAACGGAATCGCAGGAACCTGGCTGCCGGAGTTGTCACCTCAGGCAAAATCCATTTGGGAAAATGCAGATGTTATCATTTCCAAGGGGCAGGGAAACTATGAAACCCTGCGCATGAACGACAGAAATATCTACTTTATATTCTTATGTAAGTGTAAAATGTTCTGTGAGAATTTCCGGGTTCCCCGGTTTACGGGCGTGTTGGTTCATAAATAATTATGACCTTTCTGCTTTTTGTCAGATAATATGAAGGGGGAGTAAATTTTCGAAAAGAGGACAATAATCGATGTTTGCTGTAATCGCTGATAAACCAGATAGTAACTTTTCAAGGAGGACAGACGATGAATAATGTGGAACGCAAAGCTATGGGGCTGCCATATTGTTATGACGATCCCGCCTTGCTGGGAGACCAGCACATTTATCAGAATAAGATGTGCGAATATAATCAGACGCTGCCTGCTGAAGCGGAGAAGCGGCAGCGGCTGCTGAGAGAAGTTTTTGCGGAAATAGGTGATGGGTGTACGGTTGAGACGCCGCTGAATGCAAACTGGGGATGCAAACATGTACATCTCGGGAGAGGCGTTTATGTCAATTCTAATGTGACCTTTGTTGATGACGAACATATTTTTATCGGCGATAACTGCTTGATTGCGCCGAATGTGGTGTTCAGCACGTCGGGACATCCGGTTCTGCCGGTTTTGCGGGAGCATCATTATGTTTATAACCTGCCGATTCATGTGGGGAAAAATGTGTGGATTGGCTCTGCTGTTCAGATCATGCCTGGGGTTACGATCGGTGATAACTCCGTAATCGGAGCCAGCAGCGTGGTTACGGGTGATATCCCTGCAAATGTGGTGGCTTATGGTGTTCCCTGTAAAGTGATTCGGGAGATTGGAGAAAAAGACAAGGAGTTTTATTACAAAGACAGGAAATTGGATGTGTGGGAGTAGTTCTGTTAGAAAACTTTTGAAATCATTGTTAGCTTGATTTTAATATAATGAGCGCAGGCAACGAGCAAAATGCGCTTGATTGTTCAAGTAGAGGAGGTGGAGAACTTGACAGCACCCTATGACAGCGATACCGGTCTGCCAAATAATAAAGAATACCTTGAGTGCGGTCTGCCGCCTTTTTTGCAGGACTCGATTCGTGCTATGAGTCATGCGTGGAAAAAGATTGATAACGACGAGGAGTATCTGCGTTGGGATTGTGATTACTGTGAATTACAGAGTGACATTAACAGCGCTGAAGTAAATCAGGTAATCAGTTCTGAACAGGCGTGGTATCTCCGCGAAAAATATCTGAGGATGGAAAGGGTGTGAAACTGTGAAGCCAGTTGATTTTACGAATCTTCCAAAACGCAATAAGGCATATGCGGGAGCCAACGGGAGCAAGATTTCCGTGGTATATGAGGAAAAGCAGTATATGCTCAAGTTTCCGCCCGCTCCGACAAAAAATAAGAACATGAGTTACAGCAACAGTTGTTTTTCTGAGTATCTGGGCTGTCAGATTTATGGAATGATTGGGCTGCCGGTGCAGGAAACCATGCTGGGAACTTACCGGGTGAAGGATAAGGAAAAGATTGTGGTAGCCTGCGGGGATTTTACCGAGCCGGGAGTAGTGCTGCAGGACTTTGCTTCTCTGAAAAACCAGATCATTGATTCCGAACGAAATGGGTATGGTACGGAACTTAATGACATTTTGCAGACCATTGAGGAGCAGACGGCAGTGGATCCTTTCGAACTTTCTGACCGGTTTTGGGATATGTTCATTGTGGATGCGCTGATCGGAAACTGGGATCGGCATAACGGCAATTGGGGATTTTTATATAACACAGTGACAGATGAGGTAAAGCTTGCTCCGGTATATGATTGTGGAAGCTGCCTTTATCCGCAGGCCGATGACACGATTATGACAAAAGTTCTTTCTGAGCAGAAGGAAATGGATTTTCGCGTGTTTGAGCTACCGACTTCGGCAATAACTGTGAATAACAGGAAAATCCGTTATTTTGATTTTATTTCTTCATTGCAACAGGAGGAGTGTAACCGTGCTTTGAAACGGATTGTTCCGAAGATAGATATGGCGCGAATCAAAGACCTTCTAGAGGAAACTCCTTTTATAAGCGATTTACAGAGAGAGTTTTATCTCACTATGCTGGCTGAGAGGAAATCCAGAATTCTTGATTTTTCAATGAAAGCTCTGGCGGAATGAAAAAGAAAAAGAGTAATGATCTGCGTGTGCAGGGAAGAAATAAAAGAGATAAAGAGAGGAGTAGAAAATGATTTTAGTAAACACGGATTATATTTCAGGAAAAAATCTTGAAATGCTGGGGCTGGTGAAGGGAAGCACGATTCAGACCAAACATGTAGGGAAGGACATCTCCCAGGGGTTAAAGACACTGGTAGGCGGAGAATTGAAGGCCTACAATGACATGATGAACGAAGCCCGTGCGCTTGCGACAGAGCGGATGGTATCGGAAGCGCAAAAACTCGGTGCGGATGCTATTGTGAATATCCGATATGCATCCTCCTCCATCATGCAGGGTGCTGCCGAAGTCGTTGCGTACGGGACAGCAGTGAGATTTGTGTACTAGAAGGAAATAAAGAGTGCACAGCATTTTCGAGCCTGGTTCTGAATAGTTACTAAAAATTTTATAAACTGCCGCTGTAAGGTTGAAAAATGAACTTTTGCCGGATATAATACCCCACTATTTCTGGCAAGAGGAACCGCCGCGGCAGGAACAGAGAAATTTTTCGGCGTGTCTCTGGGGACAGAAAAGGATGTGATTTATATCGTATCCAATGCCAGAGAAAAGGCCGCCATTATGAAGGCGGTTAACGGTAACGCAGGCACCGGAACCGAAGCGGGAGCAATCTGTTTTTCCCTGCCGGTTTCCGCAGTGGCCGGACTGCGCAGACTGGATGACTGAGGAGACCGTGGCAAAGCGAAAATGAAAAATCGAAGTACATATGGATAACAGACCAACAGGCCGCTTCGTTTCCCGGAGCGGCCTGAAACAATCAGCAGCAGGTTGAACAGCATCAATAGCACCTCCTGTTTTTGGATCGTCAATTCCGGAGAAGGTAATTATCTGTGAACATTTCTTGCAAGAAGGAACTTTCGGATATCCCTCACCAGCGCGAAAACGATCAACACACCCGCGCAGATCATAATCATCACCCCCAGATTCTGATTTATGCACTCATCCGTCCAATTTGTAAGATTGACTTTCGGCATGACAAACCGGCTGCCGTTGATTAGCGTATCCGCGAGACTGTTTCCGATCAGCGTCAGAACGCCGCAGGCTTTCGCCGTAATGAAGCTGCACAGAAGTGTGCTGAGCTTGGTGTAACGGAAGAGTGCGAACAGTCCCCAGGCAATCGCCGTGCAGATCAGGCTGAGCAGCAGGCATCCCCGGAGATTTTCGTTATTCAGATTGTCTGCAAACAGGTTTCCGAAAATCACCAGCAAATAAATCAGTATGGTATCCACTGCCATGCAGATCAGACCTTTGTGATGCAGAACCGGATGCTCCAGAGCGGAAGTATTTAAAAGCAGTGGCAGAAATACACTGAAAACTCCCAGACTGACACCGAGAATAGCCATAACATACCAGTGTTCATAATCAGCTTCTACATGAGTCAGCCGACATACGGTCAGCAGCAGGATCAGTGAGCCGTAGGAGCACCAGAAAACCCAGTGGAGCCGCTTCTGCTTCACCAGCATCGGTACATTTAAAAAAGAAAAAACAATCAGCAGGGCGGACAGAGTGATGAAAAATACGGACAGGCCGCTTCCCGTCGCCAGTCCCATGATAAAAGTGGGAATCAGTGCAGCTGCATAGCAGAGATACGTCACCCAAGAATACGTGCGGATGATTCGCAGGTATCCTCTGGATTGTTTCTCAATTTCCCGTTGGTGCATATCATCGCTGGCGGTCAGCAATTCGTGTTCCGAGACGCCCAGTGCCTCGCAGAGGCTGGTGACCAGAGTAATATCAGGATATGACAGACCGCGTTCCCATTTACTCACCGCCGACTCCGAGACAAAGAGCCGGTTTGCAAGCGCTTTTTGGGACAGACCGGCGGCTTTGCGTTTCTGCAAAATATATTTTCCGAATGTTTCTTTTTGTTCCATGTGATAGACTCCTTCCTTTCATTTTGGTGGTATCGCCCTGCAGGAGCTATGTTTTTTATATCTCACATGAAATAAAACGGTCAATATTTTTTCGCAAACTTGCGACTGGAGCGTTGGTCGAGTTAAGGAAACATGCGGGTTTCTCTGCAATGTTTCATCCGTGGGCCGCCAGTTTCTTTTGTCTTTTTCTATGTATCAGGCTGTAAATAAATCCCTTATCCTCCGGATTCTTACGCAGGGAGCGCGGCAGCGGGATGCATCCCGCTGCAAAACTCACGGCAGTCATCCATCCTAATTCTTCCAGCGGGAAGAAAATTATTGTTAGGGCAAGCGCGCCGAGCGGCTGCTGCAGAATTGTCCCCAGCAAGGCCGCTGTTACGACAACGACACTTAAAATCTGGCTGGTTCCGAGGAGCGAGGACAGGCCGTAACCGATGCTCAAACCCGAGAAAATCACCGGGAAAAAATGTCCGCCGCGCCAGCCGGATTCGATACATACATTTGTCAGGAACAGCTTTACCACACCGATCAGGATCAGCAGCCAGGGGGTATATTGATAGTATTCATACTGGATCAGCTGAATGTCACTGCCGCCGGAGAACATCGTCATGGGAAGCGCGGTTCCAATCAGGCCGAGAATCAAACCGCCGAGAATCGCACTGATGATGTCCAGCTTTTTTGTACGCAGTTTCCCGAAGAAGCGTGAGGTCAGCTTCCGGAAAAACAAAAACAGATAACCGGCAGCAATTCCTGCTGCAGCCAGTAAGATCACGGAGAAGCGGTCTTTCATGTAGATTTCCCCTGAACTTAGATGAGGAATGGTAAATGCACTTCCAAACAGCTGATTCATCAGAGAATATATGATCAGAGCGGAAAAACCGACCGCCATGCCCGTCGTAATCTGTTCCGACCGTTTCCACTGCGGGGGCGGCCCATCCGGAAGTTGATTTGCAGGTATGAGAAGGTTTTTTAACATCCGGCGGAATACGGTCCGTTTCGGTGCGTCGGGAAGTTCCGCAAAACAGGATTCTATGGTGTCTCTTGCAAGACCAAACTGCGCCATTGCCCAGAACATAAGTCCCAGAAGCAGACAGACCAGTCCCGATTTCGGTCCGACCGCTCCGCCGAAAAAGAGGGAAAGAAATGCGGCAATGACTGTAATGTGCAGATTTTTAAACGAATAGAAACCGGTATCCTGCACGCGTTTTACGGCATCTGCCATGCTTTCCGGATAGGGGCCGTAAAAGTGATGAAAAATACCCACGATTAAACCGCCGATCGAGCACATAATGAGCGTATAATGATCAAGACTAATATAGGAAGGGATACGATCCCAGATGATCGTGATTCCTACGTTTGCCAGCTCCAGGTACAGCCAGATAAAAACTGCGATCAGCACTCCGGTGATCGCTGCGAAGCATAATTCAAGCGCCCGATATTTTTTTTGCGTCTTCATTTTTATAATATCCTCTGGTAATTAACTGTTCTTTATGAGTTCTTTTCTGAATTGTGCGCTATATTTTTCAAGCATGGAAACACATGCCTCTACTTCAGCAGAGTTTGTGTCTTCCATTGCCTTTTTTTCTGCTTCAAAAATCCATCTGACCTGTTTCTCTCCGAAATTCCGACCGCTTTCTGTCAGTTTGATTATCTTGCGGTTTCGTGTTCCGGGGGCATGTTCAAGCGTGAGATATCCTTTGCGCCCCATGCGGGTGATCAGCGAATTTACAGTCTGTTTCGGAAGAAAAAGTATTTCCGTAAGGTCTTGCTGAGAGTATTCCTCATTCCCGTTCAGGAGTATGGACCAGATCGCGGCTTCTCCGTCTGAAATGCCTGATTTATGCGCAGCCTCGTGATAGAGAGCGCCCAGTTCCTTTGTTTTCTGAATGATGAGGTTAATCTGTTCTCTGGTATTATGATCCATTGCGTGATGCCTCCGGGGGATTTGCACTTGTTTAAGTATAAAATCGTATATGAATCCGAATTCGGATTTATAAAATATAGTCTGAATCCGGATATTTGTCAAGAGGAATTGTGAACGATAGCAGGTTTCGGGTATATTTGATGGTGACTTTGAATTTTACCTGTGGTATGATAAATGGAACTCAGGTAACATACAGGAGGCAAGAGATTATGAGTGAGCAGGAAAATTTCCGTCAGAAACCGGATGCGATTCAGGCAGTTCTGAACCGGAAAAGCATACGTAAATATACCGGGGCGCATATCTCGGATGAGGATCTCCATACGATTCTGGAAGCGGCTGTCAGCGGGCCGACCTGTGCGAACCGAAGGGACTGGCAGTTCCTTGTGGTTCGGGACAGAGATACCCTGAACCGGATGGCGGATGCCAATGGCATGCCGGCAACCCCGCTTCGCACTGCAGATGTCGGGATACTGATCCTGGGAGATCTGGATCGGGCTTTTCCGCCCGCGAAGGATTACTGGATCATTGACGGAGCCATTGCCGGTCAGAATATTTCCATCGTTGCTGAGGGTCTTGGGATTGGCTGTGTATGGCTTGGAACGTATCCGCAAATGGATCGGGTGGAGCGGCAGAAGGAATTATTTCATTTGCCGGAGAATGTTATTCCTCACTCAATTCTGGCGCTGGGTATCCCGGCGGAAGAGGGGCGCGAGAAGCCGCCGTTTGAAGAGGATCGGTTTCATTTTGAAACTTATTGAAAATGGAAGGAAATGGATCTCATGCAGGAGTATCAGAGGATCAGTCATGAGTTTCCGCCAATCTGGGATGAACATTCCCGCATCCTGATTCTGGGAACACTGCCGTCTGTAAAGTCCAGAGAAAATCATTTTTATTACGGGCATCCGCAGAATCGTTTCTGGAAACTTCTTGCATCGCTGACCGGTGAGGAGACGCCGGAGACGATATCGGAGAAAACCGATTTTCTGCTGCGCAATCATATCGCAATCTGGGATGTGATCGCGGAATGTGATATCATCGGTTCCAGTGACAGCAGTATCCGAAATGTTGCGGTGAATGATATGCGTGTGATATTAGATCATGCTCCGGTGAGGGGGATTTTTGCCAACGGGGGAAAGGCATATGAGCTATACATGAAGTACAGTTTTCCCGTGACAGGACGTGAGATTACGAAGCTGCCGTCCACCAGCCCGGCGAACGCGGCGTTTCAGATGGAGCGGCTGAAAGAAGCGTGGAGTGTGATTTGTCCGCTGCTTTCAGGCTGAATGACAGGATAATATTTATATAATCGAGTAACCTATTGGTAATATTAATGCGGCAACAGACGTTGTGCAATTCAAGAACAGGAGGAAACGATGAGCGTATTAAAGATTACAGCAGACAATTTTGATGAAGAAGTGATAAACAGCGATAAGCCGGTGCTGCTTGATTTCTGGGCAAGCTGGTGCGGACCGTGCCGTATGATGAGTCCGGTGGTCGATGAGATTGCGGAGGAGCGCACGGATATCAAGGTGGGTAAAATTAACGTGGATGAGGAGCCGGAACTGGCAAAGGAGTTTCAGGTCATGAGTATTCCCATGCTGGTTGTAATTAAGGACGGCGAGATTGCAAATCAGACGGTAGGGGCGCAGCCGAAGGCATCCATTCTGGCCTTATTGGGATAGAACAGGAGAAAGGGGAAAATGGGGATTTTTCAGAAAAAGAAGAAAACGGTGCGTAAAGAGTATGACGCATCTGTGTGTAAGCCGGTTCTTCGGTGCAGTATCTGCACCGGAGAGCAGGTTGCGGGGTTTCAGAATTTGCAGACCGGACAGTTTGAGGAGGCCGGTCTGATCCGCAATGAGGAAGAATTGCGGGAGTTCCTGGATACATACGGGATTCAGGAAATCGAAAAGATTTATTAAGATAGATGGAGGATTGTGTTATGAACAGACAGGAGCTTGCGGATCTGATTTTTCCGGATGCGAAAGAGATTTCCTATTACGAAGAGAAATACCCCGAGAGGGATCTCCCGGAGGGAGCAGTTGTGACCCGCTTTGCGCCCAGCCCGACAGGATTTGTGCACATTGGTGCGTTAGAGCAGTGTATCGTGGAGACTTCTCTCGTGAAAAAAAGCGGAGGAGTTCTGATCCTGCGCATTGAGGATACCGATCAGAAGCGAAAGATTGAGAACGGCGTGCAGGGAATCGTCGATTCCATGAAGGATTTTGACATTGTTTTTGATGAGGGCATGGTCAGCGAGACGGAGTCCGTCGGTGCGTACGGTCCTTATATCCAGACGCAAAGAAAGGAGATTTACGAGGCATATGCGAAGTATCTTCTGGTGAATGACAAGGCGTATCCCTGCTTTGCGACGGAGGAGGAGCTGGCCGACCTGCGAAAGAGGCAGGAAGAGGCGAAGATTGATAACATCGGCTACTATGGCGAGTGGGCGATGTACCGGAATCTTCCCATTGAGGAAGCCGCCGCACGCATTGCGAACGGCGCCCCGTATGTTATTCGGTTTAAATCAATGGGAAAGCCGGACGGGCGGATTACGCACAAAGACATGGTAAAAGGCAAGGTGGAGATGCCGCAGAATATGCTGGATATTGTCATCATTAAAGGCGACGGCCTGCCGACCTATCATTTTGCGCATGCGGTGGACGATCACCTGATGCATACGACCCATGTGATCCGATCCAGTGAATGGTTTCCGTCGGTTCCGCTTCATCTGGAACTGTTCCGGGCGCTGGGCTTTAAGGCGCCGAAGTATTGCCATTATGCGCCCATGTTAAAGAGCGAGGCAAAGGTGGATGAGAATGGTTCCGTGATCACGGATGAAAACGGCGAGCCGGTGACATTTAAGCGCAAGATCAGCAAGCGGAAGGATCCGGAGGCGGCAGTAAGTTTTTATCATAAAGAGGGAATTCCTGCGGAATCCGTGAAAGAGTATCTGATGACGGTCGCTAATTCAGATTTTGAGATGTGGAGGAAAAATAATGAGACGGCAGATCTTTATGAGTTTCCGTTTGCGCTCAAAAAAATGAGCTCCACAGAGGGCGCGCTTTTTGACATGGACAAGCTGATTGATGTGTCAAAGAATGTGATTGCTACCTTCTCCGCCAAAAAGGTTTATGAAGATGTCTATGCATGGGCCGAGCGGTATGACGAGGTGCTTCTCGGGATGTTAAAGGATCGAGAGTATTCTCTGAAAGTGCTGGGTATTGAGCGCGGTGCCGAGATTAAGAAGAAGAGAAAAGATATCGGCCGGTGGTCTGATGTAAGGGATTATATTTCCTATATGTATGATGATCAGTTTGACGGACAGTATGATTACCAGCTGATCTCGGATAAAGAGACGCTTAAAGAGATTTTTACTCTGTATGCGGAGGAGTATTATAATCCGGCGGACGACAGTGCACAGTGGTTTGAACGGATGAAAGATCTCGCGGAGCGGATCGGTTATGCCAGGGAAGTGAAAATCTGGCGCAAGGCAAAGGACGAGTGGCCCGGTCATGTCGGCGACGTGAGCACCGCCATCCGCGTGGGCGTAACCGGACGGCGGAATACGCCGGACCTCTGGCAGATCATGCAGGTGATGGGGCCGGAGCGTGTGAAAGCGCGGCTGGCGCTTGCATTGGAGCAGCTTTCCTGAATTTTCGGGAGCTGCCCGGAAAGAATCATTTTTGTCACTTTTTGACAAGAGTTCAGGGGGAAATTTTGGCGTATTTTCCGATGACTTATTCCCGCGAACCTGTTACACTCTTTGTAGAGCAGGTCCGCGGGATTTCTTTTTGTAATGATTCAGGGGCTGGTTCCGGATCATTATATCTATTTTTCTCAGATACATTTCTGCGATTCTGATGCTCAAAAGACAGACGGGAGAGTAAATTTAACAGCAGGGGAGATGATGCGTTGACGTTTATTGCTGAGACTGCGATCGGTTCAGTAATAGATGGAAAGTACAAAATCCAAAAACAAATCGGGAAAGGCGGAATGTCCCGTGTCTATCTTGCTGTCGATCTGCGCCTTAAGAAGCAGTGGGCGGTCAAGGAAGTACGTAAGTATGGCAGTGAAAAGCACAGTGAGATCATGGTTCAAAGCTTGCTGACCGAGGCAGAGATTATGAAACGTCTGGATCATCCGGCGCTGCCGAGGATTGTGGATATTATTGAGGATAGCCGGAGGATATTCATTGTCATGGATTACATTGAAGGGCAATCCATGGACCGCGTCGTGCGGGAGCAGGGGGCGCAGGCGGAGGCTGATGTCCTTCGCTGGGGCAGGCAAATCTGTGATGCGCTTATCTATCTGCATTCTCAGGATCCTCCGATTATTTACAGAGATATGAAGCCTGCCAATGTGATATTGAATCCGGAGGGTAATGTTAAAATTATTGATTTCGGAATCGCCCGGGAATACAAAGCGCAGAACCGGACGGATACCGTGGTACTCGGAACCAGAGGGTATGCGTCGCCGGAACACTTTGGGGCGAGGCAGACAGATGCGAGGTCGGATATTTTTTCACTGGGAATGACTCTGCATTTCTTTCTGACGGGAGCGGAACCCGGTACGCCAGGGTATGAGTATGCTTCGGTTCGGCAATGGAGACCGGAACTGTCGCCTGCTGCGGAGGCGATTATTGATAAGTGTACGGCAGTAGATCCGGATGCGAGATACCAGACAGCGGCGGAACTGATGCGCGATTTGGAAAGTCCGGAGAGGGTTCGGAGACATAAGTTTACGGCAGGTCTGCGTAAGCGGGCAGTTGGGTGGAGCAGCAGAAAGTGTATGTATGAGACAGGCCGGCAAAACAGAAAGCGGAAACTGCTGTTGGCTCTGGCGGCCGCTGCGGTGATTTTGGCTGCAGGAAGGACTTCCGATCAGGCGTTGACCGATCAATCGGATCGGAACAGTTACGAGACACTGATCTCTGCCGCGTCCAACGCTTCTCCGGATGAGAAGATTGAAAAGTATACCGAGGCGATTCGTCTCTCTCCGGAGAATCCGGAAGCTTATGTAAAAATTCTGGAAGCTTATGAGGAGAAAGGTGCTTTCGGACCGTCTGAGAGTGCGGTTTTTCTGGCACTGTATTATGCTCACCGGGAGGATTTTAATGATGCCGACACTGATGTGTATGCGCTGAATTATAAGGCAGGTCTTATGTATTTTAACTGCTATACCGAAGAGGATGGGACGGTCAGCTTTTCGGCCAGAATTCAGAAAGCGTATCCGTTTTTTCAGGTGAATTATGAGAATGGGGAGATATCCGAATCATTTGAATGGCAAGAGCTTTCTGACTGTTATTATCAGATCTGCAGTTTTTATAAAAAATATGTGCTGAGCTCAGCCAGTATGGAGGAGGCTTCACAGGAGGATTATCAGGAACTGATCGGGATTATCAGGCAGACCATGGAGTCTGTTTCCAAAGCGGAAGCCTACGATCAGCTAAGTCTGTATAACGGGATATGTATGCTTTTGTACGACCAGAGAAACGGGATGGCATCGGTCGGGATAGAGGAGAAGGTTCTTTTGGATTTGCTGGATGAGGTATATCTGGATGCAGAGGGGATTTCGGTGCAGAGAGAACAGTCAAAGGCTCTTAAGGAGGAGATCCTGGATTGTTATGAGGGTTATCGGGCAGCCATCGAGCGGGCGTACGTGAACCAATAGTAATTCATTCGTAACGCAATAGGAATCGTGAACCTTGACAATTGAATACTGGCTTTACATTATGCTATAATAGCGCCATCGAAAGGTGGTGAGAGAAAGTGGGTGAA
>JAJPZY010000002.1:20281-21684 GCA_021204085.1 Clostridiales bacterium
TATAATAGCGCCATCGAAAGGTGGTGAGAGAAAGTGGGTGAAAATATGACAGATGAGCAATTTGTAACATATAATAAGCTGTTGGAACTGGTGGATTCATTAATAGACAGATTGCCAAAAGAGGAGCAGGATGAATTTAAACAAAAGAAAAATGATATTTTGTTGAAAAGGTGATATTTTTATCGCAACTATATATTTTTTCTAAAGTGTAATGTTTTGAATTATTTCAGAGCATTACATTTTTTTTAATTATTCAGAACCAGAAATGCGTAGCATTTTCGAGCCTGGTTCCGAATAGTTACTATCTTTAAAATAAGGGGGTATCAGATATAAATGAAGAAGAGATGGGAAAGATGGGTGATGTTGGGAATGCTCTCTGTAATTTTGACTGCAGGGATGGTATCAGGAACACGTTACACGGTGAATGCAAAAGAGGAGCAGCACGGAGAACTGACTGCGGAGAATAATGTGCAGAGTAATTCTGCAGAGAGGGAAGCAACAGAGTCAACAGGAGAAACAGCGAGTGATGAGACGGAAGAAAAGGAAACGCCGGAGAGTGAAGGAGAAGGTTCAGAAAGCGGAGAAGAAAACGAGGGGGAAACAGCTGATTCTGAGGAGGATTCCGAGACGGACAGTAAAGCAAGTCGGATCACGCTGACACCATCGGATCCGGCAGTAGATAATGGAATCCCTGACGTGTGGGGATACTATAATCGGGACAGCGAGGTGTACGTGGATGTTCTCGTAGAGGAAGAAGATGGAGGGTCCGGGATACAGAAGATTGAGTATTGGATTACGGACGGCACAGAAGAGGAAGGTGCAGATGTTGAAAGACAGACATTGTACGAGTATGTAGATTCGGAAGATGACGAGGAGGGAATGCAGAAGGACAGTGCGGAGAGTTCGGATATAAGTACAGATGTTGAAAACAAAGAAGAGGGGGCGAAGAAAGAAGTTGATGAAAGTCAGGAAGAAGCTACGGCGCTTCTAAGTTGGGCCGGGACGATTCCCGTGGACACGGCTGTTTTCCATACCTGTGATGTGGCAGTTTGTGTAAAAACAACTGATTGCAGCGGAAATGAAAGTGTTTCGGTCGTGTACCTGGATATTGATATGGCATCGCCGCAGGTTTTGCTGTCGTTTGATAACAATGATTTTGTCAGTACGGACAGTGTGGGGAATACTTATTTTAATAAAGCGCGGACTGCGACGATTGTGATTACAGAGCGAACGAAGTATTTTGATGAGGAATCCGCAGTAAGCGGAATTGAGATTACTGCGAAAAATGCCCTGGGAGAGAACGTGGATATTGACCTGAATGATATGGTCGGTGCGTGGGTTACTAAGGAGAGTGATTCGGCAGATGAGGCGACGCATACGGCAAAGATTACTTTCGCGGAGGA
>JAJPZY010000120.1:0-5885 GCA_021204085.1 Clostridiales bacterium
TCATAGAAGACCTAACATTTAAACTTTTACAGACTTTTTTTCATACTCCCGTTTTAAACGGAAGTCCGCGGCCCAATGTTTTCAATTACATTCTCCCAGTCAATCTCGTCCATTTTCAGAGCTTTAACCAAAGCGCCAAACAACACAACATTCATACACTTTGCACTTCCCAGATCAATAGCGATTTGTCCGGCATTTAATGCAACTGTCTCAAATTTATCCTGAATCGCTTCCAGAATTCCTTCCGGATATTCGCACTGACCGGATGCAATGACGGCTGATGGCATCTCATAATTATTGACTACTGCTATACCATCGGGCTTTAATCGGGTCAATGCTTGCTTTTTTATCTTTCATAAAGACCGCCGGGCAGCCCACTTTCAGGCACATGCCGCAGCCAACACACTCGTCTGTGTCCACACTGCACAGGCCAATATCATGTTTTATTTTCTTGATCAGAAGGCATGGGCGGCGCGTGATGATCGCAGCGGGTACCGTTGACGCAATCGCGTCATCCACAGCCTTTTGCATGGCTTTTAGATCCTGCGGGTCTACGATGATGATATTTTCATAGCCATAGGCGGACAGGACATCCTCTATCCTGACCTTATTCGCGATTTCTCCTTCCAGCGTGAAACCGGAGTTCGGATTTTCCTGATGGCCGGTCATTGCTGTGATGGAGTTGTCGAGGACTACCGGGATCATATTCCCCTTGTTGTAGATGATCTCGACCGCTCCTGTCATACCGGAGTGGAAAAATGTGGAATCTCCCAACACACCAAACACCTTTTTGCTTTTATCGCCGCTGACTTCAAAAGCTTTGGCCATACCCATCCCGAGAGAAAAATACCTTGGAGCCTGATGCTATTATCAACATATATAGCATTGATGGTGCTCCATAAAGGAGGGAAATATGCTGATCTGTAAATCAGGGAGAACCATCGAGAAAAAAAGAAAAGGTGTCACAAAGTTTTTCATCCGTCTGAACCTCATCGACACCGATGAGCACGGTGCTCAAAAATACCGGACAAAGGATATCGATACCGGACTTACGGCAACAAAAAGGAACCGCATCAAAGCGAATGCCATGCTTGAAGATGAGATTTCCAGATTCTCACCAATCGGAGAGAGCACACAATTTGCTGCTTACTGCCAGTACTGGTTAGATAAGAAGAAGTCCGAAATTGAAATTATCACTTTCGAAGGTTACCAGTACAGGGTCAAACACATCATCGAATATTTTTCAGACCATCCTGTAACGTTGGGAAAACTGACTGCTGATCATGTAGACCAGTTTTATCATTATCTCTTAACGAAAGAAAAGGTTTGCACTTCCCAGCATGATGAAAACGGACTGTCAAACCGTTCGATCAAGGACATCGCCACCATACTGCGAAGTATCCTGTCCGATACGTTAATGCTTGGCCACGTAAAAAACCGCGAAAACATCCTTCGGATTACACAATTAAAAATACCGAAAAAACCGGAATCTGTCTCAAAAGATGCTTATATCGGAATCGATGATATAGATGATTTCAAAGCAGCCATCAAAGGCCACCGGTTGGAAACCGCGTATACGCTGGCATTTTATTACGGTCTTCGCAGAGAAGAGATCGCCGGGTTGAGATGGTCAGCCATACGCAACGGAAGAATGTATATTGAGCACACGGTAACCAAGTTAAAGACCACGGTCGCCAAAGATCGAACGAAGACATATACCAGCCACCGCGATTACCCTATTCCGCCTGAAATCATGAAAATGCTTGAAGAAATTTACGCGGCTCAGATGCTGAACAGAGAATTGATGGGTGACAGTTACCATAACTCCGATTATATCTTTACCTGGGAAGACGGACGCCCTTATTCACCGGATTACCTGACCAAATCATTCAAGAAACTGGTAAAGGCAAGCGATAAGCTGGACGACCGCCTGACACTGCACAGCCTTCGCAGTTCCTGTGTAAGCGTCATGGTCCATGAGGGTATTGACATCAAAGATATCCAGGCATGGGTCGGACACAGTGACATCTCAACCACAATGAACATTTATGCAAAAACCAATCAAAAACAACAGCAAAAGGTAAATGAATAAAATATCAGGCGCTTTATTCGACAATTGAGTTTTTAAGCAAAATTCGTGAAAATTCGTGACGGATTCGTGACAAAACAGATTTTGGACGTTTTTAAAGTCGTTTTTTAAACTCCCGTTTTTAAGGCAAAAAAAGACCGGAAAGCCTTATTTTTCAAGCTTTCCGGCGCCCCTGCCAAGGAGTCGATGCGACAGGATTTGAACCTGCGACCTCTGCGTCCCGAACGCAGCGCTCTACCAAACTGAGCCACGCATCGTCAATATAGAACGGTCTGTTTTTCAAGCCGCTCATATATAATACTGTTTTTCCCTGTAATTGTCAACAGTTTTTTCATTTAATTTTGCAACGATCGCAACGATTATATCCGGTTATATTCATTGCCCTCTTCCCAAAATTATGTTATTTTATTATCAGAAAACCAACATTTACACTATAATCCAGTTTGAGGAGGTTCCTTATGTTTGAATGTGCTTTTATCTATGTAGCTGCCGGTCTTGATCCGGAAAAACAGCGCGCTGTGATTCCCTCTGATGAGATCAATATGAATGTTATCGGCTGCAGTACTTACGCTCAGGCGGAGGAGATTGCCAAAGAAATGGTTGCCAAAGGATGCACCGCGATCGAGCTCTGTGCCGGCTTCGGGAACGAGGGGATTGCTCGTATTAAAAGAGCAGTCGGCGACAATATTTCCGTCGGTGCAGTCAAATTTGACTATCACCCCGCCTTTGGTTTCAAATCCGGAGACGAAATGTTTGCATAAGCACTATTATATTTCTTAACTTTCCCGCTATTTCCCGATATGTCCCCCGATATCATACGGCGTGCTCTGGTACACGTAGTAATTGAGCCAGTTCGAAAAAAGCAGCTGTCCGGCCGACCGCCAGTTCACCACAGGTTTCTTCGTAGGATCATCATCCGGGAAATAGTTGCAGGGAATATGAGGATTGATTCCCTTTTCCAGGTCTCTCTGATATTCCAACGCCAAAGTATCGGAATCGTACTCCAGGTGGCATAACGCGAAAAAGTACTTGGAGTCTGTTGTTTTCAGTATTGTCGGACCGCCGGCTTCGCTGTCCGCGATCAGCTCCAGCTCCGGCACTTTCCGCACATCCTCCTCGAGAATTCCGACTTCTCTCGAATGAGGCGCCTGAAAGACATCATCAAACCCCCGGAAAAGCGGTGAACTCCGCTTTAACACACGGTTCGGGTAAATGCCGGAGAGTTTCTCCGGATATTCTACCGTGGGAACTCCGTAATGATAATACAGACCCGCAAGGGCTCCCCAGCAAATATGGAGCGTGGAGTGAACATGCACTTTCGCCCAATCCATGATTGTGCAGAGTTCTTCCCAATAATATACATCCTCATACGCAACATCCGCCAGCGGCGCACCGGTGATAATCATACCGTCGAACCAGCGATTTTTTACCTTCTCAAAAGTTGTATAAAAAGATTCCATATGCTTGGAATCCACATGCTGTGGTGTATAGGTAGTTGTCTGCAAAAATTCCACTTTTATCTGAAGCGGCGTATTAGACAGCTTTCTCAGCAGCTGCGTCTCCGTCACTTCCTTGGTCGGCATCAGATTCAAAATTAATATATTTAAGGGACGGATATCCTGATGCATCGCGCGGTACTCCGTCATTACAAAGATATTTTCACTCTCAAGCACAGCTGTAGCCGGAAGCGAATCCGGTATTTTGATCGGCATACTGTATTCCCCCTTTTCCAAGTAATAATATAGGAATATTCTATTCTCCGGCAATATAGAAATCAACCATCAGATTCTAACACTTTTGTTGGTTTCCCGTCAGATTCCTCTGTTACGTATTGCATTTCCCGGATTCCGCATTTTCACTCCCGCCAAATCTGCCGTGTCCTGTTCAATGGCTGTTGATGTACGCCTTCAGTTCCTCATAAATCTGATCTTCCGAGGGCGGGCAGCCTTTCACACAGACATCAAACCCTGCCGTACAAAGCCCCACGCCAAGAGCGCCGGTCTTTCCTCGATACCCCTGGCCAATCGCGATTTTTTCCTGCAAATGATCCAGAAGTCCCTCACAACGCAGGCGATCGAGCGCCGGAATCAGAGAACCGTAGCATGCGCTGCAGGAATCAACCTCATCCACCGCATACTCCACAGCCAGGACCCGGCGGGGAGCGGCCACTTCCTCTCCGGGTTCTTCCCCGATTGCCGTAATCCGGGCCTGATCCGGATCCGCACACCCCACGCCAAGCTGCTGTGCCATGCCTACATAGGGAACATCGGAGACTTTATAATGAAGCATCCGGCAGACAACGGTATCTACCAGCACCGGATCCCGGGCTGCCATTATACAATTGCAAACCACCGGACTGCCGCCATCCTCAAAATCAAGGTCTCCGCAGATATGATCCACCACAATAAAATCCTGGGGAATCCCCACGCCGAGATGGGCAATGGGCTTGTGCAGCCCCATCGTATGGAAACGGCGTTTCTCCGAATTCGGAATCAATCCCTTGGAATTTTTCAGGGCACAGGTAATCTTTGTCTGGCAATGGCCTTTCAGCACCGGCACATTAATCAGAAAATCTATAGCGTCCACCATATCGCAAATATGAAGCTTTACCCCGGCGCAGTCTTTCACATGGGAGGAATCCTTCTGCGTATCCCACAATTCCACCCCATACTGCTCCGCAAGCGCCCGATAACCGCAATATTCAAACGCCTCCGACGTCCGGTCGCCCACCCAGGAACCCTCTAACACCACAATCCGGAAAAATCCATGCTCCTGAAGGTACTCGATAATACCGGCTGCCACTTCCGGATGTGTCGTCGCTCCGTAATCTGCCGGTGTCGGGGAAACCAGATTCGGTTTGATCCCGATACGGACATTCGGAGACGGAATCTGTGCCGCGAGATCTGCCCGTTCCAGCAAAATTTTTGTCATTTTCTTATATTCAGTACCATATATTTTTAAAATCTCATTTCTTTCCATTTTCCGTTCCCTGCTATCCCTGATTTTTGTTTCTATTGTTCACTTTTTTCCTGTTTCTCATTTTTTCTGACCAAAAACCAAATTTTATTCAGTACAGTCCTGATAACTATTCTGTAATACATCACTGATTTTTATCCGGACTCTTCTAATATTATCACCGCCGTATGATGCGTGTAATCCTGTCTGCCAGGAAAAATATCACACCAACCAAAAATCCGATAATCAGGCCGCCCACATGCGCCGCATTATCTACCCCCGTCGTAGAAAATCCGTAATATAGCGAAAGCGCCATCATCAGCAGGAATCTCCGCAAAGACAGATCTTCAAAACGCCCTCTGTTTTTTAAAACCAGAAAAAGCAATGCGCCGATCATCCCGAAAACCACTCCGGACGCGCCGCCCGATACGGCAAGATCACCGGTATAAAGCATATGCCCCATAGAGACCAGACTGCTGCCCGCTGCGCAGACCAGATATAAGATAAGGAAACGAATCTTCCCGTAAGCCCGCTCCAGATAGCTTCCCAGGCAAACCAGCAGCACCAGATTGTTCAGCAAATGAGAAATTCCAAAATGTATAAACGCTGACGTCAGAAGCCGCCACCACTCACCGCCGTACAGCACAGCCGGAGGGTACATCGCCCCGTGTGCAAGCATAAAAGTCGCGCTGGATGTATCGCCAAGAGCCTCAAGTATGCAAAAAACCGCCGCATTCACCGCTGCGAGGGTAACATTAACCGGCGTAATATATCGATGTTGTTCCTGCATGGCCATCTGCCTCCCTGTTCATTTTTTCCTGTTTTCGTGCAGAGACTCGAA
>JAJPZY010000120.1:5985-21519 GCA_021204085.1 Clostridiales bacterium
TCCGAGTTCGCTTGCGCTCGCCAAATGAACCGCTCTGCATCTGTCCATGCAAGCATGGCCATCTGCCTCCCTGTTCATTTTTTCCTGTTTTCGTGCAGAGACTCGAAAAACCTCTGGTTTTCCGAGTTCGCTTGCGCTCGCCAAATGAACCGCTCTGCATCTGTCCATGCAAGCACGGCCATCTGCCTCCCTGTTCATTTTTCTCTGCACTTTTCCGCACATTATACCCTGATTTTTTTTGAAATGGAACCGGCTTTACGAAAAAAGGTATTCTTATCTGGAATAATCCCACGCAATCTGATACAATCATCTCTAGACCATTGAAGAAAGGACGCTGAAAAGAATGCAAAATGAGATTCATCAGCAATTTTTAACCGGGGAGCGCGCACTGTTCTCCTCCGAAGATCTTACGATTTATGATACGATATTTGATGATGGCGAGTCGCCTTTAAAAGAAAGCAGCAATATTTCCCTCTATGACTGTATGTTCCGCTGGAAATACCCCCTCTGGTACTGCAACCATATACACGCGGAACGCACCACATGGTTTGAGATGGCTCGGGCCGGCGTCTGGTACACGGACGATATTTCTGTAGAGGACTGCGTCATTGAAGCGCCGAAGAATTTCCGCCGGTGCAAGGGACTGACGCTTGACAGGGTTTCATTTGCCAACGCGGCAGAAACGCTGTGGAGCTGCACAGATGTCAGCCTCCGCCATGTCTATGCAAAGGGAGATTATTTCGCAATGAACTCCTCGAACATGGAGATTGAAGATTTTACTCTGGTAGGCAATTATTCCTTTGACGGAGTGAAAAACGCAGAGATCAGAAACGCAAAGATGCTTTCTAAGGATGCTTTCTGGAATTCAGAGAACATCACGGTACGGGATTCCTTTATCACAGGAGAATATCTGGGCTGGAATGCGAAGAACCTGACGCTGATCAACTGCACGATTGAAAGCCTTCAGGGCATGTGCTACATCGACAATCTGGTAATGAGAAACTGCAAACTGATCAACACCACTCTGGCTTTCGAATATTCTACCGTCGATGCTGAGATTACCAACAAGATTGACAGCGTGATCAACCCTTCCTCGGGAACCATTACCGCTGAAAGCATCGGCGAACTGATTATCGAAAAAGATAAGGTAGATCCTGAAAAAACCAGAATTCTGTGCCGGTGTTGATTTTATAGGAAACTGTTTTGACAGGAGGTATATGACATGACCTGCGATTTTGACAAAATCATCGACCGCCAGGACACCGATTCTTTAAAATGGGATATCAGCGACAATGAACTGCCCATGTGGGTGGCGGACATGGATTTCCAGACCGCTCCGGCGATTCGCGATGCCCTCCGCAAAAAATTAAATCACGGCGTCTTCGGCTACGCGTTACTCCCGGAGGAATGGTATTCTTCCATCATACACTGGTGGGACACCCGACACGGATTTTCCATCCAAAGGGACTGGCTGATCTTTTGCACCGGTGTCATTCCCGCGATTTCCACTTCCGTGCGGAGACTGACCTCCCCCGGGGAAAACGTGCTGGTTCAGACGCCGGTATACAATATGTTTTTTAACAGCATTGTCAATAACGGACGCAACATCACCGAAAACCGGCTGGTCTATGAAAAAGAGACCGCTTCCTATCGCATCGACTGGGAAGATCTGGAGCAAAAGCTGGCAAATCCGCAGACGAGTATGATGATCCTTTGCAACCCGCATAACCCCATTGGAAAAATTTGGGATGCTGATACCCTCGCCCGGATCGGAGAGCTCTGTGCAAAGCACCATGTCATCGTTCTCTCAGATGAGATCCACTGTGATATCACAGAGCCGGGATGCGAATATGTACCCTTCGCTTCCGTTTCTGAAACCTGCCGGGACAACAGTATTACTTGTATCGCTCCCACAAAAGCTTTTAACATTGCCGGTTTGCAAAGTGCTGCTGTCATAATTCCAAACGGCCACCTCCGGCACAGGATCTGGCGCGGTTTAAACAATGACGAAGTCGCCGAGCCGAATTCTTTTGCCGCTGCGGCCAGCATTGCCGCATTCACCGAAGGCGGCGAATGGCTGGATGCGCTTCGCTCTTACATCTCCGGGAACCGAAAGCTGGTCGGAGAATTTATTACAGAAAACATCCCGCAGATCCGGCTAATACCGTCAGAAGCAACGTATCTGCTCTGGCTGGATTGCACAGATGTGGCGCCAAAGGACAGAAAACTCGCTTCCTTCATACGGAAGGAAACCGGTCTCTATCTCTCCGATGGTTCAGCTTACGGAGAACCCGGTAAAGGCTTTCTGCGAATGAATGTTGCGTGCCCCCGCGCTCGCGTGGAAGATGGCCTGCAGCGGTTGAAAGCAGGGATTGAGGCTTGCACGGCAACCCGTGCCTGAACGGCAGCTTACAATAAATAACACGCTTTTCGAACAAAGGAGGATTTCGATATGGGTAGAGCAGGCGGTGGCGGCGGCGGACACGCCGGAGGCGGGCATTCAGCAGGCGGTGGTTTCTCAGGCGGAGGACGCTCCGGAGGCGGACATTCCGGCGGCGGTTTCTCAGGCGGTGGCGGACGGCCCGGCGGTCCGGGAGGTCCGGGTGGACGGCCTGGTGGTCCCGGAGGTCCGGGTGGACGCCCCGGTGGTCCGGGAGGCCCAGGTGGTCCTCCGCCGCGTCCCGGTTTTTGGGGAAGGTTCGGCTATGGAGGATACGGATACGGCGGATATCGGCGCAGATGCGGCACCGGATGCCTCACTCCAATCATTATACTGATCGTATTTATTGTTATCATTATTTCCTCTGCTGTCTCCACACTCGGCGGAGGAGTCCGGTATGCACTCTCCCGCTTAAGAGGAAATACTCAGCAGATAACGGATACAACGGATTACACAGAAGAAAGCTGGGAAGATGAAGACAATGACGAAAGCACATATAGCAATTCTTCCCGGGAAAAAGCGGATACAGGTGTTGCTTTTTCAAGCGACTGTATTCTCGACGAGCTGGGATGGGTCGAAGACGTAGACGCTACCGGTGAAAGCCTGGAAGATTTTTACAATGCCACAGGTGTACAGCCATATATCTACTTCAAAGCATACGACGCCTCCCTGACGACAGAGTCAGAGAAAGAAGAGTATGCCTTTGACTGGTACGAAGAAAATATAGATAACGAAGGAACTTTTCTTTTCATCTATTTTGCCGAAGAAGATTCAGACAATGATGTGGGATACATGGTTTACGTCAACGGATATGACATTGACTCCGTTATGGATGGAGAAGCTGTAGAGATTTTCTGGAATTATGTAGACGAATACTGGTACTCAAGCCTTTCCACGGATGACATGCTGACAGAGATTTTTAACTCCACAGCAGACGCGATCATGAACTGATACACTGCATCACCGAACGTTCAAAACGCAATACCGCTCAGACACGGCGCGAAACCGGCACTGTGATTGCTGCACTAACGCACAGTGCCGGTCAGAATATACCCATAGTCTACTTCGAGCGCATCACAGATATGAAGCAGGATAGAAGCAGAACATTCTTTTTTACCTACTTCTATTTCATAGAGAAACTTGGTCGAGATCCCGGCTGCCTCGGCCAGGTATTCTCTGCTGTACTTTCGGATCGTTCTCACTTTGGCAATTCTTTCCCCGATCTCCTTATTTACAGTTTTCATAGCTTCTCTTTCTCCTTTTTTATTTATCGAAAATGATAGTTCATCATTCAATTCAAAAAAAATGAACTGGCGGAAATTTCAAACTTCCGCACAGTCCTCCACACTATCTATCATTTCACTCTTTTCCCCAAAACAAAATATCCGTAATATATCTCTTTATTTAGACAACAAACTTTGTAAGAATGATAATATTTTATATTGATTTCACCAAACAAAACATGCACTATTTGTGTAATTATTTATGCACTTTCAACTTCACATATACATACCGATAAATGTTATTCATTCTCCGACCATAATTTCAGCTCGCCAAGCAATTCCCAGGCGGAATCTCTGGATGCCCTCTGCTCCGGAGTCAGTTCCTCATAAGGACGCAGTCTCGGATCCTTGCGCAGCTCTTCATTGTGAGTCTCTCCATACGTCCAGTTGTAATACGCGTAAAACCGCAGCCACCGCTGGTGCTCAATATGTCTGTATCGCTCCAGACAGGCAGGTTCTTTGCGTTTCTCCATATATACCTCATAGGCCTTAACCAGCGCTTCTGCCGTAAGTTCGGTAATATTCTCGTTCTCCAAAAGGATCCGGATTTTCCAGAACAAATGCTCTGAAGCTGCTATCTTGGATTGCCTGAGATAATCTCCCAACTGATTCCATTCCAGTGATCCCTTCGGATGGGTACTCCGGTACAGATTATTCATGGTGATTGCCACCTGATTTAAGTTCGTTCTGAGAATATGCTCTGTCGTATAAATTGATTCATTCGTGCCGAAATATGAGATCCCGGGAATCGGACGGTTACTGCGCAGATCAATGCGTCCGCGGATTTTATAATACCGGCGCATCTGCCAGAAAATATCCCACCCGTTCTGTTCATCGTCATCGCAGATAATAATCCGATCCATTTCTTCAAAAAAATCATGTCTGACAGACCAGGGTTCCCCGTGAAAAACCAGGAAATCCCGTTCCGGCACCCCCTCATTGATCTGACCGGAATTTACATTCACATTTTCTTCCTGAGACATCCGCATACCTTCTTTCGAAGATTCTTCAGAAGATTCCTCCCAAACGGAAAACACTTTCCTCAGACCCGGATGTATATGTAAAAAGTCGCCGGCATCCCCGAAAATATGATACGTAACATGGTGCTCCGGGGAAATGACATTCGTCATAATCGCCCACTTTAGCAGAGCCTCTCCGTAATTATCAAAACCGATCAGCGCAATCTGATGTTCCCCGCTGCTAACAGGCTTTTGACGCCAATACTCTCTGGCACAGCAATCATAACTGTGAAAGAAATGGATATTTCCTGAAAGCGTATCTTCACCGCTTGCCGTTTTCGCATACACCTCCACCGGAAGCCGCGCGATATTCACCGCCCTCGGATTCACCCCGATATCATTTTCCGTCATAAGAAAAACCTTGCATTTATTCCCGATCCCATGTTTGAGCTCGGCGATACGTTCCGGGGAGACATTAATAAACATGCAGGGATAATCCGGCTTCTCCTGAAGAGAACTTTCCCCCTGCCCGTAAATAATAATCCCCCGCGGATCCTCCGCAAGAATCTGCTGTGCAAGGGTATTCGACTCCAGTCCGGTATCCGCAAAATAATACCAGTTTTTCTTCTTTTGAAGGGACAGGAGCATCAGCGGAAATCCCTCGCTGGTTAAAAAGGAAAGAAGTGTGCCCACCAAAGTGACCAGAATCCCGGTAGAAAGCAATAGAAAAATGATGCCAACCGCATGCCCGATTGGAGTCACCGGCGTAATGTCGCCGTATCCGACCGTAGTCAGCGTCACCACAGAATACCAGACGGCATCCCCCAACGTCCGGATCGATGACTCCGGATTTGCCGATTCTGCTTCCAGCATCACAAAAAGCAAAATAACATATATCAAAGCCAGTATAACAATAAAGGTAATGTAAATTCGATGTTTACGCTTCATACGCATGGTGCCTTCCCCCTTCACCACTTTTCCCAATACTGCTTTCATTATAAGCAAAACACCGGCGTTTGCAAAGCGTTTTTCATGTCATCGACAGCGGGAAATGCAACCACACGGCAGAAAAAGGCGGCCCGTTATGTTCCATCCACTCCCCGATGCAATGATGGAATTCCTCCCCAGTATTCCCCTATGATAAATTAACAACTTTATCATAGCCATCTGAGGATTCATCAATATGCGAAATTTTAATTATCGTTTTATTCGGGTCTGATAACAACTGTTGTTCAAACTTATGTAAAACTTCTTTGGTTTCCCGGTCAAGCCCCGCATCTACTTCATCAAAAAGATAAATATCCTTATCCGAGTTCAACATCGCTTTCATCAACAATAACTTCTTTTTCTCTCCTCCGGACAAGGTTTTCCCATTATCAGTAACTGTAACAATATCCTCATGCAGAGATACCTTCTCCCTCATTTTCCGGATCAGCTGTGATGAAATTGATTTATGACAAACAGCAGACAGATACCCTTCTAGCGTTTCATTCAGCATTAATTCTTCCTGTGAAACATAACATATTTGCTGATATAACTTTGACGCATCAAATTCAGCACTGTTGATACCGTTATAGTAAAGTGTTCCCTCTGTGGGATTTATAAGACCGACTATCATCTTTAATATTGATGACTTTCCCGATCCATTAGCCCCTCTTAAAAGGATTTTATCACCTTTGCCGATATGAAGGTTCAGATCACGAAATACGGCTCGTTCTTCATACTGTAACGATACCTGTTCAAATCTGATATCCGTAATGGTATCTGTCCGCTTTCCCTCCGGCAGCGGGATTGACGTTATTTCATCTACACGGTCAAACACCGCTATATTCTTAATAATCACCTGCAATTGTCTCTGAAACTGCTGGCTTGTTTCTAATAGGTAGTTCGTTATAAATAAAATGGTCACCCACTCTCCGCCTCGAAAAGACGATGACAGAACTAATACGCCCGCGATCACGACATAAATAATATAGTGGAATGCCCTCTCCACATTTTCCCAGAAAGCTTCCGCTCCGTCAGAATCTGCAGATAAATCCGAAAATTTTGTCAGATTCTCATAGTTCTTTTCTGAATAATATTGCTGTAATCCATTGATTCGAACCACCTCTATCATATCAATATTCTCAATGCCGGATTCCGTATCTTTTTCATTCGCGGCGTCAAATTTTTCGTAATAAGCCAGTATTCGTTTCCCTGAAAAAAAAGACAGAAAAAACATGAGTAAAAAAGCGGCAAAAAGAATACTCGCAATCAACGGATTCAGATAATATGCAATCCCCAGAAAAACAACAACTGTCAGAAAATTCAGCACCAGATTGATCGTATACACGGTAACGATCGAAAAAACGCGATACGTTTCTGTAGCTAAAATATATTTCAAATTCTCCTTTTGATTTTGAACGTATCGTATATAATTACTTTTCCAAATGACTTCATAGATCTGGCTTCTGACTTTCCATAGCAGATGTTTCCCAAGCTGATAGTACGACTTTACTCTTTGTTCATCCACAAAGCAAAAAATAAGATATATCAAAGCAAAGGATGCTACATATAGAATGAAATGTTTCCAATCAGGATCCACTTCCAGATCGTTCACCAGCCATTGCATATACAAAGGTATGGCTGCCTCAAATCCCAAAAAAAGAAACACAACAAAAAATACTTTTGCCAATATTTTTTTATCTGCACGAAACAATACTCTCACTAATTTAAAATAACTTTTTGTTTTCTTTTTCACTTCTTTTCCCCTCCTTCAAACAGCAAACACGTTGCGTATTTATCATGCCACACCCTCGGTAGATACACAACGTGTAATCCTAGTATTTCAGAATTTTTTTATTGTCGTTTCGGATTGACGCCCTCTTATAAATTGGCTATAATAAATTATTATTTTAGTTTGGCCAAATTCACATAAATTGGATCGCAAATAAAGGAGAGATTGTCATGACTTATATCAAAAGAGCCGCAGAAGACACCGTTACAAGGATTTCTGACATGTTCCCTGTACTATTGCTAACCGGACCCCGGCAGGTTGGAAAAACAACTCTGCTGCAAAAGCTTGCGGAGACTCAGCGAAACGAGGGAGTTGAGAGAACATATGTCACCTTGGATGATCCGGATGTAAGATATCTGGCAAAACGCGACCCTGCATTATTTTTACAGAGGTATACTCCTCCGGTACTGATTGACGAAATCCAATATGCGACAGAACTCCTTCCTTATATAAAAATGAGTGTAGATCGCACTAAAAGAAAGGGGGATTTCTGGATTACGGGTTCTCAGGTATTTCGATTGATGCAAAATGTAAGCGAAAGCCTTGCGGGACGGGTTGGCATCGTAAATCTTCTGGGATTGTCAGACGCCGAAATTTATCAGGAACCAAGCAGACCGTTTCAGACAGATTCAACTTATTTAATGAGCCGTTTATCCGAACGAACATCAAAGAGGTTAAACGATATCTATGCCAGAATTTTTAAAGGTTCCATGCCGGAGCTTTACGCAAACGAGAAGGTAGACTGGGAAACTTATTACCGCTCCTATGTAGATACGTACCTTCAGAGAGATATCCGCGACCTCGCGCAGGTAGCGGATGAGATGCAATTCTATAATTTTATGACAATTGTCGCCGCGCATACCTCAAAACCTGTTGTTTATGAGGAGCTGGCAGCCGCTGCCGGTATTTCTGCGCCGACAGCAAAAAAATGGCTGTCCATCCTGGTGTCATCTCACATTATTGCGCTCATACAGCCTTACCATAATAATGCATTGAAGCGCATTGTAAAAATGCCGCTCCTCCATTTTCTGGATACCGGTCTGGCCGCCTATCTGTTAAAATGGGGAAATCCCGAGGCACTGGAAAGAGGTGCGATGTCCGGAGCATTTTTTGAAAGTTACGTATTTTCAGAAATTTATAAAAGCTATCTAAATGCAGGTAAAGAGCCGCCTGTCTACTATTACAGGGATAAGGATAAGAAAGAAATCGACCTGCTAATCTACCAAAACGGCATCCTTTCCCCAATAGAAATCAAAAAGTCAGCATCTCCCGGCAGGACAGCCATTCGGAATTTCCGTGTATTAGAACCTGTAACACACGAATCTTCTTTTGAGGGGTTTGCAAGCCTGAAAACAGAAATAGGGACAGGAAGCGTCATCTGCATGGCAAACGATCTGCTCCCTGTGGATGAAAAAAACTGGTATGTGCCGGCGTGGTTGATTTAAGGAAATCCGGATACAGATCGACTTTAATATAATCATCAGGCTTGCCTTGAACCCAAGCGACAACCGTCAGCTTCCGGAAAGGAGATGGGCACGCTCCAAATTATAAACTTTTGTAGTTGGAATACCTGTCTCCTTTCTCTTCTCCCGCACTTCCCGCCATAATGCATCATCTATACCCTGACAATAAAATTTCAGCGATATTTTAATCACTTTTTTTAAAACAGTCCTACTGTTTTTAACGCCTGTTCCAGAGAAACCGCCGAAAAAATTGCCAGAAAGACCCGCACGCACTTCCCGCGGGTCTTTCTGGCTTTATAGGTTGTTATGATGGATAGCTTAGTTATTCAATGGTCACCTTCTCCGGGAAGACCAGTTCCAGCGCCGATGTGTCGATAAAGTCTGTTACCTCAAACTCGTTATCATATTTTCCGTTCTCATAGCACCATTCCTGCATAATCTGCAAATCTTCCAGACCCTCCTGACTGAAACCGATCGCGCAGGCGGTAGACTCCCAGGTGCTATAAAAATCGTTTGGGTCAAGACCCGTCGTACTCTCCAGATACTCTGCCGCCTCTTCCTGATTTTCATTGATCCAGTCATAGGCTGCCTGCGAAGCTTCCAGCCAGGCGGCAAGCGCTTCCTTATTCTCTTCGTTATAACTCTGCGATGTCACAAAATATGCACCCGTAGTCAGATTGAGGTCATCCGCGGGTATAGCCAACACCCACCCATAATTCTCCGCTCGCTCCGCATTCGCACCGGTTACATACCATGCGGAAGCCTCATTGTTCTGAACTACCGCCAATGCTGTCTGGGTAGAATCCGTGCTGATGATGTTCTGCTCGCTCTCATCAAAACCAAGGTATTCAATAATCACACTGTTATAGTAATCCTGAACGGTTCCTACCGTGGTAATAAAACCGGTGCTGCCGTCCAAAGAGTTTAAGTCATCCGCATATTCCGGTGACACATACAGGCCGCCGTTCTGACCCACACTGGAGCTGAGTTCTGAGAAAATAAGAAGGTCCGTATCCTGAGAGGTATTGCCGAAGCGGTTGACCAACGCGTAATTTGCCATATTTCCGATATCCGACGTACCATTAACTACCGCGTCAATCGTATTAATGCCGTATGCGTACTCCGTGTACTCCAGATCCACGCCGTACTCCTCAAAAATCCCCTGCGCTTTGCCGATCACGGCGATATAATAGTCCAGATTTCCTGTCATCAATGCCTGACGGACTGTCACCAGCTCACCGTCACCTGTCGTCCCCGTTGAAGCGACTTCCCCCGTCACGCTGCTGTCTGCGGACGCTGCCGAACTGTCCGAAGAGGAATCTGCGCTCCCGCAGCCTGCCAGTGCGAAAGCTGTGCAACCCGCCAATAAGACCGCTGTGATTTGTTTTCCTTTTTTCCATCTGTTTTTCATCCTTTTGAAACCTCTTTTCTTTCTATAAATACTCTGCTGCTTCAGAATCTGTCTTTTTTCATACTGTCATTTTGCTTTTTCACTTTTTCCCGGAAATCATCCCGCAAATACATATTTATCCGGCCATTTGTCAAACGCCGGTCCTAGTGTGGCATTTTCTAAATACGTAATCAGAAACTGACACGCTAGCCTTTCACACCGAATCGCCGCAAAGCTTTCTTCCCCGCGAAGGATACCAGACGATCCGCCAGGAAACCAATAAGCGCCAGCGTGACAATACCCGCGAACGCCCAGTCTGTCCGGTAGTACAGCTTCGAGCTGTTTATCAAGTATCCCAGACCATCACTGCCCACCAGCATCTCCGCCGAGATCACGCAGATGATGGAGCTGCTTAAGCCCAGCCGGACGCCGGTAAAAATGCTTGGCACAGACGACGGTACCACCACACTGAAAAACACCTTAACACTTGTAGCTCCCATACAGGAAGCAGCCTCCGTCAATGACTCATCCACCGAAGCAACGCCCGCGATCGTATTGACCAGAATCGGGAAGAAGCTGGCATAAAAGATCAGCATGACTTTTGAGATGTCTCCCACACCGAACCACATCAAAAACAGTGTAGTCAGCGCTATAGCCGGTACAAAACGGAAAAACGAAGTGATCGGCTCTACAAACCATCTCACGAACTTGAAATTACCGATCAGCAGCCCCAAAGGAACCGCAAAAAGGATACCCAGTCCCCAGCCTCTCAGGAAGCGGCTGACACTGACCACGATATCCGTAAACAGCATGCCGTTTGTGATCACCTGATAATAACCCTGTATCGTCTCATAGGGACTCGGTAAGAAATAGGAATCATAATTCAGGGAGCCGAGCCACCATACAGCTATTACCACAATCCAGGACAGGATTCCCACCTTCAGAATTTTCTGCGCAAATCCTGTCGCAGTATTACTTTCTTTCATCTTCTTCTCACCTCACTTAAATGTAAAACTCGACCGGGGTGCTTAACCCGCTGTTGGTCACTGTCTTTATTTCCGTATCATTGTAAACAAAAAGTTTGCTGATTAAGACCTGCACTTTTTCGCCTGCCTGCAAAGGCTGCTCATCCAGGCCGTAGGTGCCATAGATATCCGACCCGTTTACATTTACCCGGACTTCATAGGAATTTCCCCTGAAAAGCAGGCTTACCACTGTCCCCTCTTCCAGAATATTCGGGAACTGGTTGCGTGTCCCGGCCTTTTCTATTTTGATAAACTCCGGACGAACCGACGCCCGGTTCAGTCTGGAATCCGCCTTAAATCCTTTCAGTTTACCGTAATCCGCAATCTCCGTAGACTGCCCGATAAAGCGTGCCACAAACGGCGTCTGCGGACTGCGGTAAACTTCCGCCGGCGTACCGATCTGCTCGACTCTGCCCTCATTGGTAATGATGATCTCATCGGAAACCTCAATGGCCTCATCCTGATCATGCGTGACAAAAATACTGGTCACGCCAAGCTGCGTGATAATATCCCGCAGCCACGACCTCATTTCCTTGCGAACCTTCGCGTCAATGGCGGAAAACGGTTCATCCAGCAGAATCAGGTTCGGCTTCGGCGCCAGCGCACGGGCAAAGGCAACTCTCTGCCTCTGGCCGCCGGAGAGCTGATCCGGATACCGGTCGCCAAGCCCTTTCAAATTGACAATTTCCAACAGCTCCTCCACACGCTCTTTTATGTATTCCTTCGGCTTTTTCTGAATTTTGATGCCGTAGGCGATATTATCGAATACCGTCAGATACGGGAACAGCGCGTAATTCTGAAAAACCAGTCCGATCCCTCTCTCATAGGGTTGGAGGTTATTCACCAGCGCTCCGTTGATATAAATATCTCCGTTATCCTGATGCTCCAGTCCGGCGATCATCCGAAGAATCGTCGTCTTCCCGCTTCCGCTGGGCCCGAGGAGGGCGACAAGCCTGCCTTCCTCTACCTGGAAGGTAACATCCTTCGACGCCTGAAAATCACCGAAGGTTTTGTTTATATGCTGCACATCAATATACATGATTTCCTCCTGTCGAACATCTGTATGATGTTCCGAACTGTTTATTCCTGACGTTTTTTGTCCACCTGCTCCAGGTCGCTCTTTTTTACTGACGCCACGCAAAAATCAATCCTCTCGTCCTCCCCGTCTGTCTTATCCTGAAACCTGGTCGGAGTGCTTTTTTGCGGATCGACGCCCGCCACCGCCGTAACCCTGCCCGTTCCCGCGCCCGCCGACGCTCCCGGAATCCGAAATGTTTCAATCGCGGGCGGAACAATGGATTTCAGTTCGCGGCGCTCAGCCTGCGGTACCCATTCATAAGGCACCCGGTATGCCCGATATACCATGTTGTTGGTAAATTTTCCGCCGATCCGATTGAAATAAGGATTGATGTACTCCCATACAATCTCATGATCCGGCGTCACTTCAATGAGCCGGCCGTCTGAGCCCTCCGTAATCAAGGTATTCCCGTTTGGCAGGCGCTGGGCGGCACTGATGTAGGAACTGTAAAACTTCGACGCGTCAGTAAAAAGAAGCCATCCCGCCTCCAGCGGCGTATACTGCCATGTAATTTCCAGCGTAATCGGATTAAACTGCAGCACCCGGGAATAATCTCTCCGCGCGTTATTCACTCCTGTCAAAGCGCCCGGATTGGGGTTCCCGTAGCCGCCCTCTCCGCCGTTATCAAAGACAAGGAAATCTCCCTCTCCCGGGAGGCCTTTCGGAATCAGGTGAAAATGATGCTGGCCGATGATCCAGCCAAGTTTCTTCGTCTGATCATTCTCATTAAAATCCGGTCCCAGCCGATACACAACCTCGCCGGTTTTTTTACTGATGATTCCAAGGATGTTTGCATTGCGGGCGTCAAAGATGATGTTGTCCGGATGAAAACGCTCATCCCCCGCGTCAAACCACTTGTTTTCCCCCAACGTAGACATGCTGTTAATATGCAGCCAGTCTCCACCGGCGGCTCCGTGAAGTCCCGGATTGCGGGAAAGTACATTTTTCGCAGCTTCATCAAAGCCGAATTCATCAAAATGATCGCTTGCCCGCCAGCTCCAGACGATATTTCCCTCCCAGTCCACCTCGATGATCTTGTCGTCAATCAGCAGCTTATCGGAAATCTCACGGTTATACCTGTTCTCATGGGTAAGAATCAGGGTGTTTCCACCGTCTGTCTTCGGCTCGCCTCCCGGATAATAATAACCGGTTGTTGATCCTTCCCTCTGAAAATCGTGATGCTGACGCGCCATATAAACCGGATCCGTCCCCGGGTCAGCCACTCGTTCTGTCCGGTCAAACTTCCATACGATTTTTCCATCCCAGTCCACCTGCACCAGATCAATCTGATCCTGGTACGCAAACTTTCCTTTTCGGCTTCCGGTGGTGCCTAGGACATATCCTCCCGGAAGAATTTTGTTTGGAAATCCTCCTAGCCCGGCCCAAAGCTGAACCTCATCTCCATTCATGTCAATCAGCAGCGCCCCTTTCGCTGACGGAAAGATGGTGTAGCCGCTGTAGGCTTTATCCTTATTGTAAATCGTTGTCCCTGCTGGGAATACGCTTGGATAACCCATAATATAATCCTCCTTTCTCCCCCTGCCTTCCGCTTGCTATCACGCTCTGTGCCTGAGGGCGGTTCTGCGAAACCGCCCTCGTCATCGGTATCAAAGGCAAGGGATATTCCCTCTTTCGGATGAAGCCCACAATCCATAATCATACAAAACGATTTTTGTTAACATTTATGTCTCATGGCAAACATAACGCAACCGTTTGCTTTCTTTGTGGATTTTTTCATCCGTTATTTTTAAAACCTAGTTCACATATCGGTTTTATGCGTGTTATGATAACACCATATAATCCCTTTGTCTAATACCAAAAACAAATAACCGGCTATAAATTTTTTTGATACAAACGTTTGCGTAATTTTTAGTAAAACCCCCAGAAATTATTGCACAGGAACTGATATTTTTTGATTTTTGTGATTTCTGTTTTGACTGTTTCTGCGGCGCTTTCCTGCCTTGACATTGAATCTGGTGTAAGCTATAATTCTCCTGTTCTCCTATATAAATAGTAGGCAAATAGGCAAATTCCTTTTGTTTGCCTTAGCATGCAAAGGAAACTTCCGGCGGAAAGTTCCTTCATTGAAATTAATGTGAGGTATGAAATGAAAATTGCCTTATTTCAAATGAAAATGGAATCGGATATGGCGGAGAACCTGAAAAAGTGCCTGTCTGCTTTGCAAAATGCCGCTCAAAATGGCGCGGATTTGATTTTGTACCCGGAGCTATCGCTTCTGCCCTTTTTCCCACAGTATGAAAAGCAGAATGTATCTGATAAAGCCGTGAAACCGAATGCCGATGAGATACTGGCCTTTCAGAAAGCCTGTCGGGAGAACTGTATTTATGCAGTTCCGAATTTTTATTACGAGGAAAATCAAAGGCTTTATGACGCGAGTTTTCTTATCACTGCAACGGGAGAGATACAGGGTATCCAGAAAATGGTACATATCGCGCAGGCGGTCAATTTCTATGAGCAGGATTACTATACTCCTTCAGATGATGGCTTTTTCGTATTCCGGACTCCGTTTGGAAACCTTGGGATTGTAGTTTGCTTTGATCGCCATTATCCGGAAAGTATCCGGACAGAAAAACTGAAGGGCGCGGATTTGATTCTGATACCAACGGCAAACACAAAAGCAGAGCCGCTCACCATGTTTGAATGGGAAATCCGTGTGCAGGCATTCCAAAACAATATCCCCATTGCTATGTGCAATCGAACAGGAGCAGAAGGGCGGATGGCATTTGCGGGGGAATCACTGGCTGCGGATGCTGACGGAAATCTTATAGCCAAAGCTGACGACCGGGAGCAGCTTATCTATGTTGACATTGATATAGACAATAATCGCAGGAGAGGCGATAACCGCCCATATGTGTCGCTGCGCAGACCGGAGTTGTATTCTTAAATAAAGGTGAACGATATGAAACAGCACTCATCCGTGAAATATCAAAAAACACAAGACTGCCTGAAAAGTAATATCCGTTTATGATAATTATTCCGGCACTCTGGTTCCATACCTTTCAGAGATAATGTTTCCGAGCACCTCAATCCGTTCCCCTGCATGTGCGAGTGTGTGAATTTATTTCTGTAAATATATCAGATCTTCTATGATAAGTTGAT
>JAJPZY010000144.1:0-87678 GCA_021204085.1 Clostridiales bacterium
ACCAGCACCATGGAATTTAATCCTTCAAACTGGAATTTCAGATTTCAATTCACCGCTACGGCGCTTCACTCGTTATCCGTAGGACTGCGCTGCAAATACATAATACAGCACACGCTTCACTCGTGACGCTTACACGTCACTCGTTATCCGTAGGACTGCGCTGCAAAAAGCTACGGCGCTTCACTCGTGACACTTGCGTGTCACTCGTTATCCGTATGGCTGCGCCATCCGGAAAAAGGAAGAGACGGTGCCTCGGCTGAGAATACATTCTCCCCAAGGCACCGTCTCTTCCTTTTCAGCGCCGTAGCTTTTTAACGCTTACATCATTCCCATATTCGGATCTCCGGCCGGCATCGGCGGATTCTTCTCTTTGATCTCTGCCACAACAGACTCTGTGGTCAGCAGCGTGGAAGCAACGCTGGTTGCGTTCTGAAGCGCGCTTCTGGTTACTTTCACCGGATCGATGATACCCTCATCGAGCATATCTACATATACTTCCTTCGCGACATCAAATCCGATACCCGGCTCTGCCTCGCGAACCTTATTGATTATTACTGCACCTTCCAGGCCGGCATTGGCTGCGATATAATACAGCGGAGCCTCAAGAGCTTTCAGGATAACCTTCGCTCCGGTCTTCTCATCGCCATCCAGAGTCTCAGCCATCTTCTCAACTTCTTTCGCCGCATGGATATATACAGAACCGCCGCCTGCAATGATACCCTCTTCTACGGCAGCCTTTGTCGCTGCAAGAGCATCCTCCATGCGAAGCTTGCTTTCCTTCATCTCAGTCTCAGTCGCTGCGCCGACACGAATCACGGCTACGCCGCCCGCCAGCTTTGCAAGTCTCTCCTGAAGCTTCTCACGGTCAAAATCAGATGTTGTATTCTCAATCTCTGTGCGGATCTGAGCGATTCTTGCTTTGATCGCCTCCGGATCGCCCTCGCCGTCTACGATGATCGTATTCTCCTTCTGAACCTTTACGGACTTCGCACGGCCCAGCATATCAATCGTAGCTTCTTTCAACTCAAGGCCGACTTCCTCGGAAATCACGGTGCCGCCGGTCAGGATTGCGATATCCTGAAGCATCGCTTTTCTTCTGTCGCCGTAGCCCGGAGCCTTTACCGCCGCAACAGTAAATGTGCCGCGAAGCTTATTCACGATCAGCGTGGTAAGCGCCTCACCCTCTACATCCTCGGCAATGATCAGCAGCTTTCTGCCTGCCTGAACGATCTGCTCCAGCAGCGGAAGAATCTCCTGAATGTTGCTGATCTTCTTGTCTGTGATCAGGATATACGGATCATCGAAGTTTGCTTCCATCTTATCCATATCGGTAGCCATATATGCGGAAATGTATCCGCGGTCAAACTGCATACCTTCCACCAGATCAAGCTCTGTCTGCATGGTCTTGGACTCCTCGATGGTAATGACACCGTCGCCGGTAACTTTCTCCATCGCATCAGCAACCATGTTGCCAACCTGCTCATCGCCTGCGGAAATAGCTGCAACTTTTGCGATATGATCTTTGCCGTTAACCTTCTGGCTCATGGAAGCAATCGCTTCAACCGCAACTTCTGTAGCCTTTTTCATACCGCGGCGCATGATAATCGGATTTGCACCTGCCTCAAGGTTCTTCATACCTTCTTTGATCATTGCCTGTGCAAGAACGGTAGCAGTGGTTGTACCGTCGCCGGCCACATCGTTTGTCTTTGTTGCCGCTTCCTTTACAAGCTGAGCTCCCATATTCTCAAACGCATCTTCCAGTTCAATGTCCTTTGCGATTGTCACGCCGTCATTTGTGATCAGCGGAGTCCCATAAGATTTATCAAGGACTACATTTCTGCCTTTCGGTCCCAGTGTAACTCTCACTGTATTTGCAAGCTGATCTACACCTGCTTCCAGCGCTTTTCTGGCATCTGTACCATATTTCAATTCCTTTGCCATGATGAAAATCCTCCTTTATTTCTATCTGAATTTCGTCCGTCTCCATATCTTAAGACGGCACTAATCTGTCTCGCCGCTAACTGATTTTTTCAATCGGAATAATACTGCAAAAATATTACTCTACAATTGCAAGAATGTCATTCTGCTTTACAATGATATATTCTTCTCCGTCCAGCTTTACTTCATTGCCCGCATATTTAGAATAAATCACTCGGTCTCCCACTTTAACCTGCATGGTCACTTCTTTTCCGTCAACCATACCGCCCGGGCCGACCGCGATAACCTCAGCCTCCTGCGGTTTCTCCTGCGCGGAACTGGTAAGGATAATACCTGATTTGGTCGTCTCCTCTGCCTCTAACTGCTTTAAAACAACTCTGTCACTTAAAGGTACTAATTTCATGATAAATCCTCCTTCGATCCATTCTATTCTGTCTTTCTCTGTTAGCACTCATTTGTTTCGAGTGCTAACCACTGGTGTTATAATAGTGATTTCAACTCCAATTCGCAAATACATTTACATTTCAAAAACAGGTTGAAATCTTCCATATACTTCCATATTCTTTTGTTTTCTCTTATTTTCTCACTTTTTAAGAAAAAATATGTTTTTATTACCAATCACGACCGATTTTTAAATAAGCGAAAAATGTCTGCATGCATTGTAGATTCCATCCGCATGTATATCATCGGTCACATAATCTGCATGAGCTTTTGCCACATCGGTTCCATTTCCCATAACAATCCCCGTACCAACGAAATCCAGCATGTCAAGATCATTCGCGCTGTCTCCGAAAGCATACGTTTCTGACCGATCGGCATTCAAAATATCACAAATACAGGCAATGGCAGTTGCTTTGGAATACCCCTTCGGGACGGCTTCCATTACAATATCTCCGTGAACCAGGAATTCATAATCATCCTTCAGCGCCTCAATAACCTCTGAATACTTCGTTCCTCCGATCAGAATACTGAATTTACTGGCCTCCCAGCCGGCCTGATTATTTCGGATCGGCTGTATGTATGCTCCCATAACCTCCAGTAAAAACCGTCCATATGCATCGTTGCTGATGATATCCGCGTCCATAAACAGCTGATCCCGGCCCTCCATAACCATCGGCATCTTATAGTCATAAAACATCTGCACGGATCGCGCCAGCAGTTCATCATCAATCTTTTTATATAAAAGTTCTTCCCCATGATATTCAATATGCGTGCCGCATCCGCTCAAGACTCCGTCAAAGTTTAAAGAAAATAACTCCTCACTCTGAATAAAAACCCGTGTTCTTCCGCTGCACAGGAAAATCTGATGCCCGTTCGCCTTCAGCATATGAAGTGCCGTCTTTGTACTGTCCGGAATTACATTTTCACGGTCCCATAACGTACCGTCTATGTCAAAAAAAATAAGCGCCATCGTACCTGCCCTTTCTGAAAATTCTGTGAATTGCTGTTTTTTCGTTTTCTTATTCTAATTTTTGTGTTACCATACTTGCACTCATTACATCATGAATCTTTGATTCATAATCGCATTTCGTCGCTCGCACTCATTAAATCATAAATTATAACTTTTGTAAAGAAAGCAAGCGGCAAGCCAGAACTTCATTTCATCCGGAAAGGTGTATCGTTATGTCAGGAAAAAGAAAAAAACGCCGTAAAAAACACGGTTTCCAAAGATTAATTCTTATCGTCGTTGTACTTGTGATTGTCGTCCTTCTGGTTTTTTTCTATATCATCCAACCGCTGAAGCAGAAGGTGACCTCCGCAATCACAGAGAAATTAATTGAGATGCAGGTATCTTCTGACAGCGATGCTTCCGCTGCTGCTGAGGAAATTCTGGAATCCATGAGTGAGGAGGACCGGGAAATACTTGAAGAAATCTACAAAAAGCATTTTAGTGCACAGACAATCGCCGACATCTCCGTTTACGCGGCCTCCGGTGATACCTCTGCAATCATATCCTATTTGCAGGATGAACTTAACGACGAAGAACTGGCACAAATCTATGAGATATATGAAAAATATCAGGATGAGCTTTCCGATTATCTGGAGTAAAGCTGTAAGCCGCCCGCTCCATCCGACAGGCTGTCTCTCACACACAGTGCTCCGTACCCCACCTGAGAATTCGGATACACAGAAAATCCGGGCATACGCTTCGCCCCGCGGCGCAGGTATGCCTTTATTTTTTCTCCATACAAATACGGATCTTTACCTTGAAGGATTCCCCATTCCATCAGCAACGCTGACGCGCCGGTCACAAAAGGCGCCGCCATGGACGTACCGGACTTTGACGAGTATCCGCCACCCGGTGCACAGGAAATAATGTTCACCCCAGGCGCGCAAAGATCCGGTTTGAGCGGGAAGAAGCATGAGTCCCCTCCCCTGCCCGAAAAAGAGGCGTAGCTGTCAAACGCCGCGTCGTATGCAGCCACGGAAATCACCTTCTGTGCCGTAGCCGGAATTGTAATCGTATTATCCACTGACGGAAACAGGAATCCCGTTCCCGCCGAAAGCACCGCCTGCCCCGGAAGCCAGAGATCATATTGTCCGTCGATAATTCGGACAGGGCGAAGGATAAGCTCCCAAATCCCCGGCGTAACGTATTCGCCAATTGGTATTAAGTCAAAATAGATTTCCTGATCGGAACTGTAAGGAGAAGGCTCCCCATAGTAGATCAGCAATTCCGTTCCATCCGTAGAATATCTCTGCGTCCGAATCGTTTTCTCCAGCGGCCCGTAAACCGTCCCGTCCGGATGCCGGATATAAATTTCAAACTGATCCTCATATGATTTCCATAGCTGCAGATTCAGCGTCGGCTCATACTCTCCGACGGAAAACTCAATCACCGCATCCGTTTGGCCCTGCAAGATTTCCCCGGCCTGCTGCGGCATTCGCGAGGAACTGTCTGTTGCATATTGTGACGCTCCGTTTCCCAAATGTTCAGAGAAAAAACTGCCCGCCGCATGAATTTTTGATGCACCCTCATTTTCTGTCCCCGTCACAATCGCAGACTTCCAGTAGGATGAGACCTCTGACAAATAACTCTCTACCAGAGAATTTCCCCGGTGAGAACCGTAATTATTTCCGAAACTGATGTTGACTGCCACCGGCCGGCCAAGCTCTTTCGCCCTGCGCAGAACATAATCCACTGCCAGCATCAATTCTGTCGTCCGCGGAAACCCGTCCGGATCTGCCGTTCCCATTTTTACAATCAGAAGCGACGCTTCCGGAGCCATCCCCCGATACAGCCCGCCGGAGGCTCTGCCGTTTCCGGCACAGATTCCCGCCACATGAGTGCCGTGGCCGCTGATATCCCGACTCGGCACGATCTCATACCGCATTTGCTCTGAAGGCTGCGCCAGCGCCTCATTGATCTCATCGCTGTCAAAAATACGGTCCAGCGTCTGATCCCAGAGGTTTACGATTCGCGTTGTCCCGTCTTCATGACGAAAATCGGGGTGGGCATAATCAATACCGGAGTCTATGACAGCTGCAAGGATGCCCCTGCCGAACAGTGCGCTCCCCGTTATACTATCTGTTAACCCCAGACCTCCAACCTGCAGGGAATTGACACAGGAAACGCGCCTGCCTTCGTTTACCGCGAAGAACAGGCGCTTTGGTTTTTCTAGATATTCAATTTCAGTCCACGCAGAAACCTCTTCCATGCGCGTCTCAGGAACTTTCAGAATGGCATATCCGTTCAAAAGATACGAAATTGTAATCCCGGTCAAATCACCATCCGCCTGTTCTGCTTTCCCGGACATTTTTGCAATCAGCTTCTAGGTCTTTTGCGAAGCGTCATATCCGACATTCAGTTCCTCCGACTTCGCCCGTTCCTCCTCCGTCGCGTCCAGGGCAAGATTTAAAAGATCATCCCGTTTTTCATTATTCATGCGATAGACCCCTTACGACAGCATCATGTTTTACACAGTCGCAGATTATCATTCTGATATATTATATGCCCATTCTCCAGATTTGGCTGCAGCCAGTTCTCTTTCGCATACTCCCACAATTTTTCTGAGCCGAGGTGAGTATTTCGGTTGCGTCCCAGGATCTGATCAATATGAACGCCATGCTCCACCCATGCTTTTCCGTCTGTGGCCGCATTCAGCATCATCGGCTGCAGGTTATCTAATGTTCTGGCGAAACGGGCTTCCGGCGTTTTCTGCTCTTCAAACTCTCTCCAGATCTCATAGAGCATTTGCCCCTGATCCTCCGGAAGCAGGCCATAGATGCGCTCTGCTGCCTGTGCTTCACGTGCCTCCTGCGTCTTCTTCCCTTCCTCATCATAGGCGTACGTATCTCCGGCATCAATTTCCACAATATCGTGGATCAAAAGCATCTGTATTGTCTTCAGAACATCAATGGGCTGATTGGAATATTCTGCCAGAAGAATTGCCATGATTGCCATATGCCAGGCATGCTCCGCGTCATTTTCCTTATGTTCGCCGTCTGAGAGATAGGTCTGACGTCTAATCTGCTTTTCCTTATCAATTTCCAGGATGAAATCCAGCTGTCGCTGAAGACGGTTCTCGCTCATGTCATGGCCTCCTTAAAAAAATTAAAACTTTACTCTTATGGACCTGCTCAAGAAAAAAACATATACCAATATTACATAAAATTATCAATTATCTACGTTACATATCTCCAGAATTTGCCTCACGGCTCCCGGTTTCCCCGTGTTAACCACGTAATCACAGAGCGCCGCGTTTTTCAGCTCGTTCTCCAGTGAAATCAGGCGCAGGGTTTTTTCGTGGTTGGTCATCTCTTTTTCCAGGATGCTCTCGATCATCCGCTCGCGGCTGCATTTGCAGAAGATAATGACCGTAGGATAATGGCGTTTCATGGCGATCGCGCCGCTTAAGTCGATCGGCATGACGATGTAACGGTTTCCTTTCATCAACTCAGAAATATCCGCCGTCTTCGTCCCGTAGGCGTAACCGGCATACATGGTGGTCTCGATGAAGGAAGCCCGGTCGCGGATAAACTCTTCCTGCGTAATCTGTGTATGAATGCCGTCTGTCACCGGCTTTGTGGTATATGCTTTCGGCACGGTAAACGCATCGTATTTGCAGAGTTCCCGGGTGATTTTATTTTTATTGGAACCGCTGGGTCCCACCAGCGCAACCACGGCCGGCGGCTTTGCTTCCACCCGATCCTCAATCATGGAAGACTTGATCTGATCCAGAAGTGTGAAAAATTCTTCAAAGTTATTCACCGCCAGAAGCCCCGTTAGCTCCGTGTTCCATGGTTTCCGCATCAGAACCGGAAAACGGGCGTTGCTCTTTAAGATATTCTTCGGTCCGTCATCCAGCGTGATGTCCACATGAACCATAGACTTCTGAACCCCCATGATAATATTCTCTTCCGGGAAATCCGGAAAAGCCTCGCGGATCTGTTCCATCCGCCGGGTCATGAACTGCGGATAAACCGCTGTGACAATGTAAATAATTCCCTTCGTCTGGAGCCTGCGGATGAAATTCTTCGACTCCTCCGGTACATATTGGCGGTCGTAGAGAGAGGGATCGTGATAATATTTCCGAATCACCGAGGCCCGTCCGGTATTCTCCCAGGAGGTGATGTCCTCCAGCGTCAGCGGAGGATCAAATCCGTATTCCTCATTTGCCATCTCAATGGCCCGATCGTTAAAAGGGGCGATGACGTCGTCCCAGTCAATCCCGAAAGTAAGCATACTCTGCTCCTATTTATGTATCATTCCGGTGTAGGAAAACTCTTGCACTAGTTATGTTGCATGGTCGATAAAAATGGATTCAAACAGGGCACGGTAGAGTGCCCTTTATTGAATCATTTTTACTTCCCACGCATTCACTTTCTGGCAGGAGTTTTCCCCCACCTGCGTTCTTTGTTTATATACAGCAAAAGGCTTCGTAGCAGGAGCCCTTTCACTTTGGATTATTTACTTCTCCTGCGGCAGCTCCTTGCGAATTTCCTTCGTGCGGATCTCCTTGCAGATCGCGTCGATGAAGTCTTCCAGACGCTGCACGCCCTCGTCGCCGGCGAAGCGGCTGCGGACGGAAACGGTACCCTCGGCCTCTTCGTTCTGGCCGACTACCAGCATATAAGGAAGACGGGCCATACGCGCGTCGCGAATCTTGTAACCGATCTTCTCCGCACGAGAATCCACGGTGACATCTACCCCGTTTTTCGCAAGCTCAGCGCGGACCTTTTCTGCGTAGTCCACGTATTTCTCGGAGATGGGCAGGACACGAACCTGCTCAGGGCAAAGCCAGGTCGGGAACTTTCCGGCATACTTTTCAATGAGCCATGCCAGCGTCCGCTCATAGCAGCCGATGGAAGTCCGATGAATGATGAACGGGCGTACCTTATCGCCGTTCTGATCAATGTAATACATATCAAACTGCTCTGCCTGCAACTCATCCCACTGGACGGTAATCATCGTATCTTCCTTGCCGTAGACATTTCTGGCGTTGATATCTACTTTCGGTCCGTAGAATGCAGCTTCTCCCACATCCTCTACAAACGGGATGTCCAGCTCTGTCAGAACTTCGCGGATATGCTGCTCTGTCTGGTTCCAGACCTCTGCGCTTCCGATATATTTATCCGGGTTCGCCGGATCCCACTTGGACAGGTGATAGGTCACATCGTCATTCAACCCCAAAGTTGTCAGACAGTGCTTTGCCAGCGCAAGGCAGCCCTTGAACTCTTCCACCATCTGATCCGGGCGGACAATCAGATGCCCCTCGGAAATTGTAAACTGGCGGACTCGGGTCAGACCGTGCATTTCACCGGAGTCCTCATTTCGAAACAGCGTCGATGTCTCGCCGTATCTGCAAGGCAGATCCCGGTAGGACTTCTGTGTAGCTTTATATACAAAATACTGGAACGGGCAGGTCATCGGACGGAGAGCGTAGACCTCTTTATCCTTCTCCTCATCACCCAGAACAAACATCCCCTCTTTATAATGATCCCAGTGACCGGAAATCTTGTACAGGTCACTCTTTGCCATCAGCGGAGTTTTCGTACGAATATACCCCCACTCATTATCCTCCAGGTCTTCAATCCACCGCTGCAGCTTCATGATCATCTTCGTACCCTTCGGCATCAGCAAAGGAAGTCCCTGACCGATCACATCCACGGTAGTAAACAGCTCCATCTCACGTCCCAGGCGGTTGTGGTCACGATTCTTAATATCTGCCAGATATGCAAGATATTCATTCAATTCTTCTTTCTTCTGGAAAGCGGTACCGTAAATTCTCTGAAGCTGTGCGCGATTACTGTCGCCCCTCCAGTAAGCCATGGAAGAAGAAGTCAGTTTAAAAGCCTTGATTCCTTTTGTCGTCATCAGATGCGGGCCGGCACACAGATCAACGAAATCTCCCTGGTCATAGAAAGAAATCTCCGCGTCCTCCGGAAGATCCTGAATCAGTTCGACCTTATAAGGCTCCTGCCGCTCCTCCATCATACGAATTGCCTCATCCCGCGGAAGCGTAAAACGCTCCAGCGCATGCCCCGCTTTGATGATCTTCTTCATTTCCTTTTCAATGTTATCCAGATCCTCTCTGGAAAAAGGCTCCGCCTCAAAATCGTAATAAAAACCGGTATCTATGGAAGGTCCGATCGCCAGCTTTGCATTGGGGAAAAGGCGCTTCACCGCCTCCGCCATGACATGAGACGCCGTGTGACGAATGGTCGCGAGCCCCGCCGCGTCATTTGCAGTCAGGATGTTTAACGTGCAATCCTCTGAAACAACGGTACGCAGATCCACCACTTCACCGTTTACTTCTCCTGCACAGGCCGCACGAGCCAACCCCTCACTGATATCTTTTGCGATGTCATATACCCGCATGCTCTGCTCATACTCTTTTTCCGAGCCATCCTTCAACGTAATCTTCATCGTCTCTCTCCTCTTTCATTTTCGTATAAATGAACCCTGTAACCGTCCGGTATACGAACCATAACAGAATTTTACTTATTTCTTCCGCAGCACTTTTTGTACTTCTTTCCGCTGCCGCAGGGGCAAGGATCGTTGGGATAAATCTTCTCCGGTTTTACAACTGTTCCGGATTTTTTCTGTTCGATGTATAACTCTTTTAACTTTTCCTCAGAGAAAATATCCTTCCACTGGGGAAGCTCATACAGCCAGTCCGCCCTGGCATCTACCATGTTCTTATATAACTTTTCTTTATCAAACGCCAGGCTGACAACGGAATCTTCTGTCAGATCTTCCAGATCGTTCGGCTGAATCAGGCTCTCCTGAATACCGTCCAGAAAACCAACCATAGCCATAACCTCCAGGTTATACTTTTCGGCAAGTTCCTTTACTGTTCCCTCCACAACCTCATCGGGATTCGTCAGAAGCTGTTCATAAACACCTTTTTCCATGAGAAAATAACGGTTCCAGAATTTCTGAAGCTCTCCCTTATCTGCTTTATCATTGTAGGCAACTCTCTGCCAATCCTGTAATAATCCCATCTTTATACCACCTTTTCAATTTAGTTCCGCCTTGGTTAACGGTGACAGTATACATCACTTTATTATATTTTTCAAACTTTTTTATGATAATCTGCATTGTTCTGAATACTTTCTGCAAATCCGTCCATAATAAAAACAGTAAGACGGTTCCGAGGAACCCCCGAAAACCGTCTTTCTATTAACTTATCCTCCCCTATGACATCTCCGGAATCTTACACAAAAGGTTCCGGAGACTTTTTTATATCATAGCAAAGACCTTGTTGTTGTAAAGTATTAAAGTATATAATTTCCTATGATATAAAAACACTCCGTGAGGATGCACCGCATTATTCATATGTAGGCTGAATCAGTCCGTAACCACCGTTTTTACGCTTATAGATTACATTCACCTTACAATTCTCTTCCGCATTCTGGAAAACAAAGAAATCATGCCCTACCATCTCCATCTCCAGGACTGCATCCTCCGGGAACATCGGCTTGATGTCAAAACGCTTCACTCGCTTAATCTCCGCCGGAATATCTTCTTTATCTTCTTTTTCCGGTGCAGCAACGACATCTGCTATTTTTGAAGGAACCGTGCGGTTCGTCGGACGACCCGCATACTTCGCTGTCAGCTTTTCTTTGTATCTGCGGAGTTTACGCTCCATATTTTCTCCGGCGTCATGAATTACATTATACAGATCCATGCCGGACTCTTCTACACGGGTAAACGAACCGGTGTCAGCCAGAGAGAACTCAGCCGTTTTTAAATTGCCCTCCACGCTGACCACAACAGTCAGCTCCGCCGTGTCAGATACATATTTTTCCAGCTTCTTTGCCGCTTTTTCCACGGAAGAACGGATGCTGTCTGTCACACCGATGTTGCTGCCTTTTCCTCTTACATTTACCTTCATAGTGATTCTCCTTTCATAACCCGCTGTCCTGCCATACTATACCCTGCAGTCACGGGGAACTTTCCGTTATTCATTTTCCTGCAACTATTCCTTTTTCTTTTTCACACTATAGCCAAATTTGCCGATCTTCTCTCCCAGTTCAAAATACTCGCCGTAAGAATAAGCGACAAGCCCCAGTTCATTCAGGTGCAGTTTATCTTTCTCATCAAGGTTCACCGGATCCACGGATACTGCAGTAATCTCTGCCAGGAACATTACATGGCTTCCAAGTTCAATCTTCTGCGTCACCCTGCACTCCAGGCTCACCGGACTCTCGGCAATTCCCGGCGCTGCAACTGTCTTCGACGGGCTGGGAGTCAGATGCATTTTCGCAAACTTATCTACATCCCGGCCGGACTTCACTCCGCAATAATCTGTAGCATACGTCAGGTCCTTTGTAATCAGGTTTACCACAAACTCGCCGGTCTCGCAGATAATATCATAAGAATACCGCTCTTTTCGAACAGAAATCGAAAGCATCGCCGGATCAGAGCAGATTGTGCCTGCCCAGGCAATCGTAACAATATTCGGTTTTTCTCCGGGGCGCTGGCAGCTCACCATCACTGCCGGAACAGGATAAAGCATATTTCCGGGTTTCCAATGCTCTCTTGCCATATTCATTCCTCTCTTACCTTACTGATCCTGCTGCGCAGTCATAAGTGCCGGGATCAACTGTTTCTTTCTGGAAACGACCCCTTTCAGAATATGGTAATCACCTGTCTTCTGCTCCTCATAGGCCTTCTCGACTAATGCATCCGCATTCTCGCCGTCACAAATCAGATACGTCGTCTCATCAATGATATTTGTCAGCATAAGAAATACCATGGAAATCTGCTTATCTTTCAATACCTGCGGCAGATACGGGAGCAAAATCTCTTTTACCTGTTCCAGTTCTTCCTGAGTCATTGCACTGACCTGACCAACACCAAAATCCACGTCGCCCTGGCTAAACACCTTGAAATCCTGATAACAGATTTCCGCCGGCGTTTTATTTCCGAAATCACTGCCCGCCTGGAACATGGCTTTCGCATGATCTTCCGTATGAATCCCCGCGATCTGTGCCAACGCCTCCGCAGCAAACCGATCCGCAGCAGTACAGGTCGGAGAACGATATAAAAGTGTATCTGAAAGAATTGCCGAACAGAGAAGGCCGGCAATCTGCGGCGGAATCTCTATCCCCTGCTCCTGGAACATCTGATATACAATAGTACCGGTACACCCTACCGGCTGGTTTCTGAAAAATACAGGCGAAATCGTCTCCAGACTTCCGATCCGGTGGTGATCAATAATCTCCAGAATATCTGCACCGTCAATGCCGTCCGGTGCCTGAGACTTCTCATTGTGATCCACCAGAATCAGCTGCTTTTTTTTCATATTCAGGAGATTTCGTCTGGAAATCATACCCACATACTTGCTGTTCTGATCCAAAATCGGGAAATACCGATGTCTTTCTTTTGACATAATATCACGAACACCGATCACCAGCTCCTCGGTCTCAAAGGTAACCAGACTGTGCCGATGCATAAAATGCGCAAGAGGCATACTCTGGTTGATCAGGCGCGCCGTCATGTAGGTATCATACGGGGTCGTAATCAGCGTACACCCCTGTTTTTCAGCCATCCGAATGATTGTTTTGGAAATCTTCGGTTCTCCGGCGATAATCATACAGCCTGCCCCGGCCTCAATCGCACAAACCTGCGCTTCGTAACGGTTGCCCATGATCACCAGATCATGCTCATCTATATATTCCTCCATGATCTCCGGGTTTGCCGAGCCGATCAGAACCTTCCCGGCCGTAAAGCTTGCATTCTCATCTCCGCATAACAACTCACCGTCCAGAGTGTCAAGAATATTTTTATATGGCGTCTGAGCTCTGGAAAGAATCTGATTATCATAAACGTCCATATAAGTCGTCGTAATATCCTGCGTCGTGATAAGGCCGATCATATAGCCCTCTTCATCGGTAATAGCAAGCGTCGGGACATTCTGATCGCGCATCATATCCCAGGCTCGTTTCAGAGAAGTATCTTCACTGACTCCCGGCGTCCGGCGGATCTCAATATCTTTCACCTGCGCACCAACATCCGTTATCAGTGCGGGTTCATTTATACCAAATCTGTTCAGAACATACTTTGTTTCTTCATTTAATTCACCTGCCCGCTTCGGCTCAAATCCTGCGCTTTCAGAAATCTGATTCTTTAAATACGCATAAGCGATGGCAGAACAAATCGAGTCTGTGTCGGGATTCTTATGACCGACTACCCAGACTTTCCTACTCTCCTCTAACCCCATACAATGGTTCCTCTCTTATCTCAAAAGTTGACAATTATATCAAAATCTTATATTCATCATATAACATACAAAAAACGCCACTAATCCAAGAAAGCTTAAGAAACTGAAAAACGAGAAAAACTTCAGGCCTTTGAAAGATTTATTAATCTTCATCACACTCTTGTCATCCAGCTCCAACTCTCCCAGCTTTACTTCAAGATCTATCACCAGACTTTTCATATTGCGGTAACACTGTACATTCTCTGTGTGAATCTTTTCCATAATGTCCGCACGGAGACTCTCAGACTTTTCATTAATCTCTTCCAGGGATACTCTCTGCTCTTCCAGTTTCTCCAGCATCGCCCTGATCTCATCCATCTGCTGCAAAGACTCCTTGATCTCGCCAATCATCTGATCCGCGGATTCTTTTATTCCGCCAATCTGATCTGAAGCTTCTTTAATGTCGCTAATTGGCTGCACTGCAGCTGAGATCTCCTGAAGGCAGTCGTTCGTCCCCTTCAACTCTTCAATCTGATTTTTCGTGCTTTCTTCCAGCTGTCTGACCTGGCGATCCGTCTTGAACTCCAGCTGCTCCATCTGCTGTTCCAGAGTACTGATCATCTCCTGAATCTGGATGGTCACCCCCGTGATCAGCTGATCAATATCCTCTCTTTTGGAATCTATATTCTGCTCCACTTCTGTAGTCTCCTTTTTCATGGTATCGATCTGGTTTTCTAACTGAATGATTCTCTCTCGCGCAGCATCCAACTGCTCGTTAAAGAGGATATTCTTTTTTTTCAGATCGTTCTTCTGATGGTGTGACGCCACGCCTTTTTCTTCATTTTTCTGTCTGGCAGAATGCGCCTCGCCTCCAAACATTGCCTGCAGGCCGCTGATCAAATCCATTTTAATTCCTCCCCTGTGACTAAGATTACTTTAAGTATAGCATCTATCCTCTTATTTGACAACGTTTAACTCGTTCAGATGCGTGCGAACCATCATCGCTATCTTAAAGAGCATTGCATCTTCAAAAGTGCGTATGTCAAGCCCAAGCTTTTTTTCAATCCGTTCCAGACGGTAAACCAGCGTATTCCTGTGTATATACAGCTGGCGGGCAGTCTCTGAAATATTCAGATTGTTGTCAAAAAGTTTGTTGATGGTCATCAATGTCTCTTCATCAAGATCCAAATCCATATTTTCCCCAAGCACTTCCTTTAAAAACATCTCGCAAAGGTCAGCCGGCAGCTTATAGATCAGTCTGCCGATACCCAGCTGCTGATAATAAAAAGCACGCTCGGTTCCATAATATACAATACCGATATCCAGGGCTGTGCAGGCATGTCTGTATGCACGCTGCATCTGTTCGAAAGAGTTGACGGGATCTCCGTATCCTACCCATACATTAATCATCGCTTCCATCTGCATATTATCCACGATCACTCGTGCATATTGCTCATAATTTTCATTTGGAATATCCGAGACGCTTTTGATCAGAACCGTACGGTTTCCGTCCATCTCAACCATAAAATCCTGATAACTGCTCACAAACAGATTTTTTAATGTTTCAAGAAGTACCGAATCCGCCTCATTTTTATAATAAATCACGTAAAGCACATATCTCCCGGACTTCAGTTGAAGCTGATGGCATTTCTCTGAAATCTTTTCCGTCGGAATCTCACCATTGATAATCTGACGTAAAACATTAATTCTGTTTTCCGGCTCTCGCATGGAGAGGAATGTATCCCGCACATGGCACAACGCCATCTTTCCGATCACATAAGACTGATCCGCCTCTGATCCTCTGCTGCACAACAGCACATACTCCGTCTCTCCCTGAAGGTCAACGCGAAAATAAATCCATCCCTGCTGAACCTGTGTCTCTGCCAGCGAATGCGCAAACTGCCTGATCGATTGCGAAAATCCGGCCGCCTCCTCCGTACCCGCAACAAATTCTCCTTCCACAGAAAAAAGAAGATACTCCCGTTTGGAAGCCTCCTTCATTTCGTTCAAAACTCTCCCCAGCTTTTTTTTCGATACCATCTGATCCATAAACAACAAACTCCTCCTGGATATTCCGGCTTTTGCAATATATTATAAGGACTATAACGGAAAAAACTGGGTACGGAGACCGTACCCAGTCTAACAATCAAATGTTTTTAGTGGCAAATCGCCTGCTCAGTCTCTTTATCAAAGAGATGACCCTTGTTAACATCAAACGCAACCTGTACGTGATCACCATAACGAGCCGGTGTGCTGGCGTCTACTTTGGATGTCATCGTAACACCATTGGATGTAAAGTAAAGCAATACTTCGGAGCCAAGGAGCTCATATCCGGTAACCTCTGCGGAAACCTGATAATCTTTATTCTGCTCAACGAATGCCGGGAAATCATCCATGTCATCCGGACGAATACCAAAGACAACTGTCTTTCCGTCATATCCGCCGGCCTTCAGAGCCTTTGCCTTGTTCTCCGGCATCACATATGTAACACCATTCGCTGTGATGGTAACCTTATCTCCGCTGACTTTTACAACAGCATCCATAAAGTTCATCTGAGGAGATCCGATAAATCCGGCAACGAAAAGGTTGTCCGGCTCATCATACAGTTTCTTCGGAGAATCTACCTGCATGATAACGCCATCCTTCAGAACAACGATTCTGGTTCCCAGTGTCATAGCCTCTGTCTGGTCATGTGTTACATAAATAATGGTAGCGCCCAGTCTCTGATGCAGTGCGGAGATCTCAGTACGCATCTGAACTCTCAGCTTAGCATCCAGGTTGGACAGCGGCTCATCCATAAGGAATACCTTCGGCTCACGAACGATAGCACGACCCATCGCTACACGCTGTCTCTGACCACCGGAAAGAGCCTTCGGCTTACGGTCTAACAGTTTCTCCAGATCAAGGATCTTAGCTGCTGCCATAACTTTCTTATCAATCTCATCCTTCGGCATCTTTCTCAGTTTAAGTGCAAACCCCATGTTGTCAGCAACTGTCATATGCGGATATAATGCATAGCTCTGGAAAACCATCGCGATGTCTCTGTCCTTCGGCTCAACATCGTTCATACGCTTTCCGTCAATATAAAAATCACCCTCTGAAATTTCTTCCAGTCCGGCGATCATACGAAGTGTTGTTGACTTACCACATCCGGAAGGACCTACAAAGATGATAAACTCTTTGTCTGCTACTTCGAGGTTGAAATCTTTTACCGCCTCAAATCCATTCGGATATCTTTTGTAGATGTGCTGCAATGATAATTGTGCCATTTCTGTTACCCTCCATATTTTCTTCTTAACAGTTCGATTTCTATCATGAGAGTATTTTATCAAATAATTTATAAAATGTCATTAGGAATTTTTACAAAATTACCATCCCATCCTTGGCATTTATGCCATCAGAAAAATTTTTTTCGGATTTTTTTATGTATTTCGACGGCTCTTTTCGCGAATTTTGGTAAATGTGACGGTTTTTACTGTTTTCCGGTACTTCCGAAACCTCCCCGACTGTCATTATTTAAAAATTGCACTTCATCAAATACAATTTTCGGCTGATTTTCAAAAATCCGAAATTGACAGATCCGGTCATTTTCATGAATTACCGTATCTCTGGTGGCGTATACCGGCATACGCCACATATCTTCATCACCGCAGTAGGAACAATCAATAATGCCGCAGCTGTTTGTCTGCAGGATACCGTAATTTTTAAATGTGGAACTTCTGGGAACCAGGTGCGCCTCATACCCTTTCGGCAGCTCCATGGCGATGCCAAGCGGAATCAGGCGAAATTCACCCGCTTTTAATTCCACGGTTTCGCTGGCGCGAAGGTCGATCCAGTCGGATTTCCCGTCAATGTACTCCAGGCGTTTTATTTTGTCCGAAAAATAACGGATGCGGATTTTCTGCATGATATTTTGCCCTCCTCTTGATGTTTACCAGATAAGATCTTCACTCTCTGTCTTTCGTTCCCGCAGCATCAGTTCCTCGACCGCATCTTTCGCCGGCTGCCCCTCAAACAGCACCCGGTTCACCTGTTTGACGATCGGCATATCCACATGATATTTTTCAGCAAGCGCAATGGCGGCTTTTGCGGAATATACGCCCTCGACTACCATTTTTACTTCATCCATCGCCTCCTGCATGGTATAGCCCTGCCCAATCAGCATACCGGCTTTACGATTCCGGCTATGTCGGCTTGCGCAGGTTACGATCAGATCGCCGATGCCGGAAAGTCCGTTCAGGGTCTCAGCTTTCGCTCCCATTGCGATCGCCAGACGGCTGATTTCGGCGATTCCGCGCGTAATCAGCGCCGCCTTTGTATTGTCGCCAAAGCCCAGGCCATCCGCCATACCCGCAGCCAATGCAATGACATTTTTCAGGGAACTCCCCAACTCTATGCCCAGCATGTCCGGGCTGGTGTAGACACGGAAAACTTCATTCATAAAATATGACTGTACCCGTTCCGCTACCGCTTTCGACTTTGCTCCGGCTACTACAGTGGTCGGAAGTTCTCTTCCCACTTCTTCCGCATGACTTGGACCGGAAAGCACCGCCACCTCAGCCTGCGGAATCTCTTCCTCCACAATATCCGTCTGAATCATCAGCGTACTTTCCTCAATTCCTTTTGAAACTACGACAATCAGCTGACCTTCACGTACAAAATGAGCCATATTGCGGGCAGTACTTCGAATATAAGGGGACGGCACTGCCATGACAACCAGATCCCCGATTTTCGCGGTTTTTTCAATATCCGTTGTGAAATGAACAGAATCCGGGATTTTTACACCCGGAAGCTTGTCTCTGTGCTCCCTTTCTTCAGAAAGCATCTTTACTTCTTCTTCCAGAATTGACCAGACAGTTACCTCATGTCCGTTATGTGCCAGGACTACAGATAACGCTGTGCCCCAGCTTCCCGCTCCTATGATACCAACCTGTGCCATATCTTCGCCTCGCCTTCAATATATACAGTGATTTTCCTGTGACTATTTCGATTTTTTTCCGGATCCCGGCTGAAACCTATTTTCCGTCCCGGAAACCAGCCGTTTCAGGTTGCCCCTGTGCTGGAAAAATGCCAGTCCCGTCAATACGCCGGTCACAACATACATTTCCACAAGAAACTGCGCGCCAACCTTTAAGAACCCTAATTGTCCGAAAACGATTGTCTGGACAAACAATCCGCTTAAGATTGCCAGCGATCCCAGAGACATAAAGCTGGTGGGAACAACTGCCAGGAAGAAAAGAATCGCACAGATGGGAACCATCCGCCAGTCATTGGCAAAAACGATCCCCATACTGCAGGCAATTCCCTTTCCGCCCTTAAACTTTGCATAAAACGGATAGTCATGCCCCAACACTGCACCGAATCCGGCATACAATTCCAGAAGCTTGACCGCATCCGGATATGTATTGCGGTATAAAAGCCAGATGATCACCATGGCAAAAACCGCTTTCAGGCAGTCACCGAAAAAAACGATAATACCGGCCTTCCATCCGAGTACCCGAATAGAATTTGTCATACCGGTATTGCCGCTGCCCTCTTTTGTCAAATCTGTATGATAAGCTTTTCCAACCAGCTTTCCGGTAGGGAACAGGCCGAAAACATATCCCAGAACCAGAGCAATCACACGAGATGTAATCATATTCTTATCTCTCCTATCTCTTATCTCATATCATTTTTTAATTATCCGGAAACGCACCGCATTTTCGAGCCCGATTCTGAATAATTACAGTTTTTATAAAATGCACATCAATGATACAAATCCGCCCTGATGTTTCCTCTACTCGCTTTTTCTCTCTCTTATGATGAATTTCAGTGCAGTTCCCTGGAATCCAAACGTCTCCCGAATCCGATTTTCCAGATAACGGGTATAGGAAAAATGCATCAGCGATTTATCATTTACAAAGAGTACAAATGTCGGCGGCTTCACCCCTGCCTGTGTCGCGTAATAAATGCGCAGCCGTTTTCCCTTGTCGGATGGCGGCTCATGCATGGCTACAGCTTCCGTGATGATCTCATTTAAAACGCCAGTTGCAATCCGCATGGCATTATTTGCGATCACCATATCGATCATATCATAAATCTTTGTCAGGCGCTGCCCGGTCTGAGCAGAGATAAACATAATCTGAGCATACGGCATAAAACTCAAAACCTCGCGAATCCGATTCGTATGCTGATTCATCGTTTTATCATTCTTCTCCACAGCATCCCACTTATTCACCGCAATGATGATGCCCTTTCCCCGCTCATGGGCGATGCCGGCAATCTTCGCATCCTGCTCCGTCACTCCCTCGGTTGCGTCAATCACGAGAATAACCGCATCCGCACGCTCAACGGCAGTGACCGCCCGGATGATACTGTACCGCTCGATCTCCTCTTTGATCTTGCTCTTGCGCCGCAAGCCGGCAGTATCAATAAAAATATACTCTCTCCCGTAATACTTAATTACCGTATCTATGGCATCACGGGTCGTTCCTGCAATATTCGAGACAATCAAACGGTTTTCACCCAGAAGTTTATTAATAATGGATGATTTTCCTACATTCGGCTTCCCGACAATCGCCACTTTCGGGCGCTCATCATCCTCCTCATTCTCAGAAGCATCCGGAAAATAGCTCACTACCTTTTCCAGCATATCGCCGATTCCGAGCCGGCCTGATGCGGAAATCGGCACAGGGTCACCCATGCCAAGATTATAAAACTCATAAACATCTGCCTCAAACTTCTGGAAACTATCCACCTTGTTCACAACCAGAACAACGGGCTTGTGAGAACGGCGCAGCATATCAGCCACCTTCGCGTCCGCGTCTGACATCCCCTGCCGCACATCCACCATAAAAATTATGACGTCCGCCGTCATCATCGCAATCTCTGCCTGCTCCCTCATCTGCGACAGGATAATATCTTTGGAATCCGGCTCAATTCCGCCGGTATCTATTAATGTAAAAGAATGGTTCAGCCACTCCACATCTGCATATATACGGTCTCTGGTCACGCCCGGCGTGTCCTTAACTATAGAGATCCTCTCCCCGGCCAACGCATTAAAAAGCGTAGACTTCCCAACATTCGGGCGGCCAACGACCGCTACAATCGGTTTACTCATGGTTCACCTCATTACTGCTAATTTAAATCCAGTCTCTGTTTTCTTTATAATTACCGTTATCATCCGGCCGCAAAAACCGGAGTTTTCATGAAACATCAGAATTTATATTCAAAATCTCTGTGACTGATTGTACCGTATGGTTCTGAATTTGTAAAGAAAAATAAAGAATGCCGGCAACACCCCGACTACGGTGAAAAGCGAAAGGAAAATTGTATATTTTACTATCCGCAAGATTATGGGGCGTCCATAAAGAACGCCCCGATAATTCATACATATTCATCCTGCTGCGTTAAATACGCTGTCTTTTACTCCTCCGCCCCGTAAAGCTTGATCAGCTTATTCAGGTACGCATAACGCTCTTTCGCGTTCTGCTCAGAGATATCAAAGAGCGCTTCCGCCTTCTCAGCATCCAGACGTGCCAGCGCGTTGTAACGAACCTCACCATTCAGGAATGCCTTGTAATCTCCGCTCGGAGCCTTGCTGTCCAGACTGAATGCATTCTTGCCCTCAGCCGCCAGAGCAGGATTGTAGCGGAAGTTGTGCCAGTAACCGACAGCTACTGCATTCTTCTCCTCGGTCTGTGCCTTACTCATGCCGATCTTGATTCCGTGGTTGATGCAGGGAGCATAAGCAATAATCAGCGACGGTCCCGGATAAGCCTCGGCCTCTGTGAGTGCCTTTACACACTGGTTCATATCAGCACCCATAGCAATCTGCGCAACATATACATAACCATAACTCATTGCGATGGAAGCAAGGTCTTTCTTCTTTGTCTCCTTGCCGCCTGCCGCAAACTGCGCAACCGCGCCGGTCGGAGTCGCCTTGGAGGACTGTCCGCCTGTATTGGAATATACCTCAGTATCAAATACCATGATATTGATATCCTTGCCGGAAGCCAGAACATGGTCTACGCCGCCGAAACCGATATCATATGCCCAACCGTCACCGCCGAATACCCACTGGGACTTCTTCGCAAGGAAGTCTTTCTGCGGAAGAATCTCCTGCGCCTTCTCACAGCCGCAGGCCTCAAGAGCCGCCACCAGTTTGTCTGTGGCAGGTCCGTTGGTCACGCCGCAGTTGTACGTATCCAGATACTCCTGTGCCGCAGCCTTTACATCATCCTTCTGTGCATTCGCCGCCAGATCTTCGATCTTCTCCTTTAAGCCGCCGCGGATTGCGTTGTTGGCAAGAAGCATACCGTAACCGAACTCAGCCGCATCCTCAAAGAGGGAATTGGACCACGCCGGTCCCTTGCCTGCCGCGTTAACGGTATAAGGTGTGGACGGTGAAGAGTTGCCCCAGATGGAGGAGCATCCTGTTGCGTTTGCAATATACATCCGGTCGCCGAAGAGCTGAGTGATCAGCTTCGCGTAAGGAGTCTCTCCGCAGCCTGCGCATGCGCCCGAGAACTCAAGCAGCGGCTGTTTGAACTGAGAACCCTTGACAGTGGACTGTTTGAACTTCTCTAATACATCCGGTTTCTCGGATACGGTCAGGCCGTAATCGTAGTAAGCCTGTGTGCCGGCATTCGCCTCGAAGTTCTGCATCGTGATCGCCTGTACTTTGTCCGGGCAGACATTCACGCAGGAACCGCAGCCGGTACAATCGTAAGCAGACACAGTCATCGCAAACTTATACTGCGGCATACCGGTCATATTCTTGTAAGTCATGCCTGCCGGAGCTGCAGCTGCCTCCTCCTCGGTCATAACAACCGGACGGATGACTGCGTGCGGGCAGACATAAGAGCACTGGTTGCACTGGATACATTTATCTACATTCCATACCGGGATATCCACCGCTACGCCGCGCTTCTCATAAGCAGCCGCGCCGGACGGCGTATTGCCGATTTCGTAATCCACAAAAGCAGATACCGGAAGAGTGTTACCCTGCTGTGAATTAACTTTTTTCTGAATATTATTAACAAAATCTACGACATCCTTGCGGGAGCCGGTCGCAACTGCACCGGTGATATCCTCATCCGCCGCATCTTTCCAGCTTGCCGGAACGTCGATTTTAACAAAAGCAGTCGCACCGGCATCAATGGCGTCATAGTTCATCTGTATGATCTTGTCGCCTTTCTTGCCGTAGGAAGCTTTTGCCGCTTCCTTCATCAGACGGTTCGCATCCTCCACCGGGATAACCTTCGACAGCGTAAAGAATGCAGACTGAAGCACGGTGTTGATCCTTCCGCCCAGACCGATCTCTTTACCGATCTTGATGCCGTCGATAGTATAGAACTGGATATCGTTCTCCGCGATATAGCGCTTCACCTGACCCGGCAGATGCTTCTCTAACTGATCCGCATCCCAGGAGCAGTTTAAGAGGAAGGTGCCGCCCGGAACCAGATCCTGTACCATATTGTACTTGCGAATATAAGCAGGGCAATGACATGCCACAAAGTTCGCCTTGGAAATCAGATATGTGGAGCGGATCGGATCCTTACCGAAACGCAGATGAGAAATTGTCACACCGCCGGACTTCTTGGAATCATAATCGAAGTAAGCCTGCGCGTACATATCTGTATTATCACCGATGATCTTGATAGAGTTCTTATTCGCACCTACGGTACCGTCCGCACCGAGTCCCCAGAACTTGCAGTTGATCGTGGTCTCCGGAGTCGTAACCGGATTCTCTGTCACTGTAAGGGAAAGGTTCGTTACGTCATCTACGATGCCGATGGTGAATTTCTTCTTATCTGTATTGTTGTAAACCGCGATGATCTGTCCCGGAGTGGTATCCTTGGAACCGAGACCATACCGGCCGGTAAAGATCGGAACCGCATCAAACTTCGTGTTCTTCAGGGCCGCAACAACATCCAGATACAGCGGCTCGCCCATCGCACCCGGCTCCTTCGTTCTGTCAAGAACATAAATCTGCTTTACAGACTCCGGAATCGCAGCAATCAGCGCTTCTGCACTGAACGGACGATACAGACGAACTTTTACAAGGCCGACCTTCTCACCGCGCGCCATCAGGTAGTCAATGGTCTCATCAATGGTCTCGCAGACGGAACCCATAGCGATGATGACCTTCTCGGCATCCTCTGCGCCATAGTAGTTAAACAGCTTGTAATTCGTGCCGATCTTCTCATTTACTTTATCCATGTAACTCTGGACAACCGCCGGCATCTCGTCATACGCAATATTGCAGGACTCTCTCGCCTGGAAGAAGATATCCGGATTCTGTGCGGAGCCGAGCTGGCAGGGATGATTCGGGTTCAGCGCGGAATCGCGGAACGCCTGAATCGCATCCAGGTCAACCAGATCCTTCAGATCCTCATAATCCCAGGTCTCGATCTTCTGTACTTCATGGGAGGTACGGAAACCATCGAAGAAGTTGATGAAAGGAAGTCTGCCCTTGATCGCGGAGCAATGCGCCACCGGAGTCAGATCCATAACTTCCTGCACGCTGGACTCGCAGAGCATCGCACATCCGGTCTGGCGACATGCGTACACGTCAGAATGATCACCGAAAATGCAGAGCGCATGGCTGGCGACAGTACGCGCAGATACATTGAATACGCCCGGAAGCCGCTCGCCCGCCACCTTGTAAAGGTTCGGGATCATAAGAAGCAGACCCTGAGATGCCGTATAAGTAGTTGTCAGGGCACCTGCTGTCAGAGAACCGTGCACCGCACCCGCGGCGCCTGCCTCGGACTGCATCTCTGTGATCTTAACAGTCTGACCGAAAATATTCTTTCTGCCTGCTGTTGCCCACTCATCAGAGGCTTCCGCCATTACAGATGAAGGGGTGATCGGATAGATAGCCGCCACATCGGAATACGCGTAGGACGCATGTGCCGCAGCATGGTTGCCATCCATGGTTTTCATAGAACGTTTCATTTCCATTCCTCCTCAATTGTTTTTACTTCATAACCGGGCTGTCCCACAGGACAACCGACCGGATTTCATTATAACTGATTTATACAGAGAAAACAACTTATTTCGGAAAAATTTCCATCATTATATATAATATATTATATATGATATATCTTGCATAATTATTCAGATGCTGCATTCAAAAACATGTTACAAAAATCAATACTGCTCTTTAACAGGACAGCCACTTTGCGTGACTTTTCCCTTGAAAAACCGCCCCTGTTGTGTATAATCTAATAAGCGGCCTATCCGCCGCCAAAAACATTAAATACGCGAGGTTTATTATGATCAGTGCAAATAATGTGACATTAAGAATAGGAAAAAAAGCCCTCTTTGAGGACGTGAATATCAAGTTCACCGAGGGCAACTGCTACGGGCTCATCGGCGCGAACGGCGCGGGCAAATCCACGTTTTTAAAGATTCTGAATGGGCAGCTTGAGCCGACCAACGGCAGTGTGACCATCACCCCCGGCCAGCGGCTCTCTTTCCTCCAGCAGGATCACTTTAAATACGACGCTTACCCTGTTCTGGATACGGTGATCCTTGGCAATCAGCGCCTGTATGACATTATGAAAGAAAAAGATGCCATCTACATGAAAGAAGACTTTACCGATGAGGACGGCATCAAGGCAAGCGAACTGGAAGCGGAGTTCGCGGACATGGACGGTTGGAACGCGGAGTCGGACGCCGCTACGCTGTTAAACGGCCTTGGTGTGGACACCGATCTGCACTATAGCATGATGAGCGAGCTCCCCGGCGCGCTCAAGGTAAAGGTTCTGCTGGCGCAGGCGCTTTTCGGCAACCCCGACATCCTGCTGCTCGATGAGCCGACCAACAACTTAGATCTCGACGCCATCTCCTGGCTGGAGGAATTCCTGATCAACTTTGACAATACAGTCATTGTGGTCTCCCATGACCGCTATTTTTTAAATAAAGTCTGCACACACATCGCAGACATCGACTATGCGAAGATTCAGCTTTACGCCGGCAACTATGATTTCTGGTATGAGTCGAGCCAGCTGATGATCCGCCAGATGAAGGAAGCCAACAAGAAAAAAGAGGAGAAAATCAAAGAACTGCAGGAGTTCATCTCCCGATTTTCCGCCAACGCTTCCAAATCAAAGCAGGCGACTTCCCGGAAAAAGGCTCTGGAAAAAATCCAGCTGGATGAAATCAAACCCTCCAGCCGGAAGTATCCTTACATCGACTTCCGCCCCAGCCGCGAGATTGGAAATGAAGTTCTTACTGTAGATGGCATTTCAAAAACTATCGATGGCGTGAAAGTGCTGGATGATGTCTCCTTCATCGTCGGCCGTCAGGATAAGATTGCATTTGTCGGCAGCAACGAACTGGCAAAAACCACGCTGTTTAAGATCATTACCGGAGAGATGGAGCCGGACAGCGGTTCCTACAAGTGGGGCGTCACAACCAGTCAGTCCTACTTCCCGAAAGATAACACACAGATATTTGATTCAGACCTGGCCATCGCAGACTGGCTCACCCAGTTCTCGGAAATCAAAGACGCCACTTATGTCCGCGGTTTCCTCGGACGCATGCTCTTCCCCGGCGAGGACGGAGTGAAAAAGATGCGCGTGCTCTCCGGCGGCGAAAAGGTTCGCGTACTGTTCTCGCGAATGATGATCGAGGCCTCCAACGTACTGATTCTCGATGAGCCTACGGATCACCTGGATATGGAATCCATCACGGCCCTAAACAACGGCCTGATCAAATTCCCCGGCGTCCTGCTCTTCGCCTCCCGCGACCATCAAATCGTACAGACCACGGCAAACCGTATTATCGAATTTCTGCCCGGCGGAACATTTATTGATAAGATTACGACTTATGATGAGTATCTGGAGAGTGATGAGATGGCGAGAAAACGTCAGGTATATACGATGGCAAAGACCGATATGGCGGATAACTAAGTATCTCACAGAAAAAACAGGCGGAGCTGATGATTCAATCAGTTCCGCTTATTTTTTGATCTATATTTTACGCGTTGCTATTCACAGTCCTCCACCTCACATGCGCAATTCACGCCTGCTTATGCGTGTTGGAATTGCTTATGTGGGTGGAGTTCCTGCTTCTTATTTCAGGCACAGAAACGCGCCGAGATTCCCCCTCTGCCCATAACTGGCACGGTGGGAAAACAAGAGATCCGGATTACAGCAGGTACAGATATCTGTAACAGAGAGATGCTCCGGCCGCACTCCGGCCTCCAGAAAGACAATCTCATTGGTCTTCCACAAATCAAGCAGATATTTTCCGTCCTCGCCGGCCTTATGGATAGTCTCTGCTGTAAGCGGGAATGTATGGTTCTTACTAAGCCTGTCTGACTTATTATTATCTGTACCTGCTGAGACGAAATCGGCCTCTTTTGCACGGCACATTTCTTTTTCACAGGAACCACATTGCCGCAGGATCTCTGCCTCGTGCCCGGAAAACTCTCGAGCAAAAACCTCTGCCACATCCGCACTTACCTCATAACAATCCTGACAGATGGACGGCCCCACGGCACAAACGACATCCTCCGGACGGGTACCGTAATTTTCCGCCATCGCCAGAAGCGTCTTTTCTCCCATGCGCGCCATAGTTCCTCTCCATCCGGAATGTGAAAGGCCAATCGCCCGGTGCACAGGGTCAACAAAATAGAGCGGCACACAGTCCGCGAAAAACGTCGCCAGTGTCAATCCCGGCACATTCGTGATCATCCCATCCACATCCGTATAGTCCTTCGGACGCACCACACCTTTCCCGGCATCCTCTTCCGTAATTACGCGAACATTCGTCGTGTGCGTCTGGTCGGAACAGACAATCCGTGTCAAATCCACATCCAACGCCTCGGCAACCCGGCGGTAATTCTCCGACACAGCATCCGTATCGTCCCCTCGGGTAAAACTGAGGTTCAGTGAAGAAAAAATCCCCTTGCTCACGCCGCCGGCACGCGTCGTGAAGCAGTGCTTTACGATTCCTGTCTGTGTAAGCGCCGGAAAGATGAGCAACGGCAGGTGTTCGCCGTTACTCAGGCAATGATCTTCTTCCCAAATCACATCATGTTTTTCAAGACTATTTTTACGTTTATAATCTGATTGCATTTTTCACCCTCCGAACTTACCGCAATAGGGAAACGCATTTTCTATCATCTGTATACCAGCGTCAGAAACTGCCGCCACGTCAAAGCGGCAGGGCGTCTCCAGGGAACAATGCGTAATATACAGATAATAAGAAGCAGCATTGGATATTCTCTGCTGCTTGTGAAAATCAACGGCCTCCTGCGGCACCCCATGGCTTTCATTGCTTCTGTACTTTACCTCCACAAATACAATACAGCCTTCCTTTTTTGCAATAATATCGATTTCTCCCAATCGGCACCGGAAGTTCCGTTCCTGAATCTGATACCCCTGCTGCTTCATCCAGTCAGCGACCTGCGCCTCATGAAGCGTACCCACTCTTCGATTGTTCTGCAACGCACAGCCTCCCTGTAATTTGTTCATATCTTCCCTCTCCGGAAACCGGCACGAGATCAATGTATCGAATTGATACTACTAAACGAATAATATACATATAAAAAAATATTGTCAAGGTTTTTATAATCTATATTCGTTACTATTCACAGTCCTCCACCTCACATGCGCAATCGGCTGTGAATAGTAACTCTTTTATACAAAATGTCCGATAAAGCTTCTCCTGTGAATCGGCGTCGGCCCGTATTTTTTCAGTGCTTCAATATGCGCCGCAGAACCATACCCCTTATTAGAAGCAAAGTCATACTCCGGCATGATTTTGTCATATTCTACCATAAGCCGGTCACGGGTAACCTTCGCAATAATACTGGCCGCTCCGATGGAAATACTCTTGGCATCGCCCTTTATGATCGGCACCTGACGGATAGAAACCTCCGGAATCGTCACTGCATCATTTAAGAGCAGCGTCGGTTGCGGATGAAGCTTCCCGATTGCCTCACGCATCGCTTCATAGGTTGCCTGAAGAATATTGATCTCATCAATGCGCTGAGGACTCCGCATACCGATACCCACGGCTACCGCCTCCTCCATAATAACATCATAAAGCTCTTCCCTTTTTTTTGCGGAAAGTTTCTTGGAGTCATTGATATAAAGAATCTGACAATCCTTCGGCAAAATCACTGCTGCGGCCACTACCGGACCGGCCAGCGGACCGCGTCCCACTTCGTCAATGCCGCAAATATACTCATAATCCGCATACTTCCGCTCGAAAATTTTTAAATTCTCGATACGCAGAATTTCCGCTTCCAGCTTCTCTATGCGCTTTTTTGCCTGCGCCACCAAAGACTGCACGCCCGCGCGGGGATCCTCTTCATATGCCTGAATAAAGGAGGAAAGATCCCTGTCAGACATCAGCTGAAACTCAGATTTAATTTCACCTATTTTTTTATTATTCATCGATGCCTTCCTGCACAAACTGAATCTCTACTCCGTTCGGATCTTTCACGCAAAAGAATCTTGCATGCGGATTCGGGAACACCATCTCTCCCGCCTGCATTCCGGAATCTACCAGTTTTTCACGGTACGCAGCTGCATCCTCCACCTCAAATCCGATCAACAGTCCGCCGCCGGTGTAAGGCGCATCCTCATTTTTCACCAGCTCTACACAGGTCTCACCCGCAGCATTCGTCAAAAATACAATCTGATGTGCAGAATCACTGCGCATATCCCGCTCAATTCTCAGCCCGACGATCTCTTCATAAAATGCAGCGGACTCATCCAGATGCGCTGTCATAATCGTAACGTGTGCCATCTTCATAAAATGATTCCTCCTTCAATAAAAGCACTCCCCACCTATGTTCGTAACGGTTGATGTTCATTATATAAAAAAAGTATTCACCTCGCAAGCGTTTACACCCGGAATACGTGTGCATCTGAAATATATATTTATCTACACAGGCACTTCCAACGTAATCCTTCCCAACCGCCCGGATCGAAAATCATCAAGCAGCAATGCCGCAGCCTTGCTGTAGTCAAGTTCTCCGCCGGTGCGGATGCAATTGCGGCTTACCGCAATTTCCTCCAGAATTTTTACCGGTTCTTTCATTATATCAGAGCTATGTTCTTGCTCTGCAGATACGTCGTTCCTTTTCTCATCGATTTCTTTCGGTGCATCCGTTTTTTCCATCTGCTCCGATCCATCATCTGCGTCACTCAGCATTTCCCTTATCGAATACCGTTCTGCCAACACTCCCGGATAATTTTCCGTCAGATATCGGATCAGTTCCAGCGACAATTCATCAATATTCAAAAGGTTGTCATTCATGGAACCGATAAATGCCAGACGCATACCCACGGCCTGATCATCAAATTTCGGCCACAAAATCCCCGGTGTGTCGAGCAGTTCTACATTTTTATTCAGGCGAATCCACTGCTTTCCCTTTGTAACGCCCGGTTTGTTGCCGGTCCGGGCAACCGCTTTTCCCGCAAAGGTATTTATAAAAGTAGATTTTCCGACGTTCGGGATACCCACAACCATCGCGCGGATCGGACGGTTTTTAATTCCCCGCTTTCTGTCGCGCTCGATTTTTGCTTTACAGGACTCCATGATGGTATCCTGAATAATTTTCATACTGTTTCTTTTTCTGGCGTCCAGCTCCACGACAAAAAAACCCTGATTTTGAAAATATGCCTTCCATACTTTATTCTTGCTCTCATCAGCAAGATCAGCCTTATTCAACAGGATCAGCCGTGATTTGTTTTTCCCCAGTTCGTCAATATCCGGATTACGGCTGCTTAAAGGGATGCGGGCATCCACCAGCTCGATCACCAGATCAATCAGCTTTATGTCTTCCTGCATCTGGCGCTTTGCCTTCGTCATATGTCCCGGGTACCATTGAAAATTCATATCTCATTCCCTCTCATATTTACACACCAATCACTTCACTCTTCCGAAGTCACGAATAGAAGCATAATAAAACCATACTTTCCCGACAATATACTCTTCACTCACGTTTCCGATATTTGCGTAACGGCTGTCCTCACTGTTATTTCGATTATCTCCCAGCACAAAATATTCATCATCGCCCAGAGTAATTTCCTCCTCGGCAAGTCCGGCGTTTTTAATTGCCTCCGTATCCTCCTCATCATAAATCTCACCGTTAACATAAAGTACGCCGTCAACAATCTGAACTGTATCGCCCGGAACCGCTACTACACGTTTGATATAATACTGGCTTTTCTCATTACCGTTCGGCAAAAAGGCAACGACATCGCCTGCCTTCGGGTCTGTAAAATTATAAGAAAAGCGATCCACAAACACGCTTTCTCCATCCGACAGCGTGGTCTCCATGGAACTGCCGGCAACAGTAACGCGCATCCCGAGACAATATACCAGAACAAAGGCGATAAACAGGATGATAATAATTTCTCCCATGAAAATCAAAACACTCTTCGCCGCTGTCAGAGTTACCTTTTTTCGGCGGCGGCGAAAACTTAAGCCTTTCGGGCGCATAATCTGTCCTCCCAAATTACAGCAAAACCGGTTAACAGCCGGAAATGATTCTCTTGCAAAAAGTTACGGTTTCATTTTCGAAACCGGCAAAATAAATAAAACGAAAGGGGTTGTGACTCACACAACCCCTTGAAACGCTTTGCTATCTTACCAGTTCTTTGACTTTGGCTTTCTTGCCGACGCGTCCTCTTAAGTAGTTCAGCTTTGCTCTTCTTACTTTACCGCGGCGAACCACCTCGATCTTCTCTACGATGGGGGAATGAACCGGCCAGGTCTTCTCTACGCCGACACCGCTGGAAAACTTACGTACAGTAAATGTCTCACGGCTGCTTCCGCCCTGTCTCTTTAAAACCGTGCCTTCAAATACCTGAATTCTCTCACGGTTACCCTCTTTGATCTTCGCGTGAACACGGACAGTGTCACCGACACGGAAATCTGCTACGTCGTCGCGCATCTGCTCCGCTTCAATGTTTCTGATAATTTCGTTTGCGTTCATTTTGTGACCTCCTATTATTTGGATGTTCTTAATACAATGCGTAACAGAGGACCATCTCTTTTCTTCACAACAAATGTTACTCTAACACAGGTCGGGTGGAATTGCAAGGGGTTTTATGTAAAAAAATCTGCCGCATCCTACCCCAACGTATTTTACAGCACAAATCATACCTGTATATCTCTCATTGGGATAATAATTTCAAGATTAGCTTTACATCATCCAGAGAAAGTTCTGCACCTTCTAACAGTTCCGGTCTGCTGCGCAGAGTGCGCAGGATGGACTGCTCATGCCGCCATGCTTCGACTTTCTGATGGTCTCCGGAGAGAAGCACCTGCGGGACTTCCCGCCCCATCCACTCTGCCGGGCGGCTGTACTGCGGATACTCAAGCAGACCGCCTTCGAGTGACTCCGTACTTCCGGAATTCTCGTTTGTGAGCACCCCCGGCACCATCCTGGCGATGGCATCCACCATGACCATGGCCGGAAGTTCCCCTCCGGTCAGGACATAGTCGCCAATGGAGACCTGATCTGTCACAATCTCATCAAGGACGCGCTCATCCACGCCCTCGTAATGCCCGCAAAGGAAGATCAGCTCCTTCTCTGCTGCAAGTGATTTTGCCATGTTCTGATTGAAAAGTTCTCCCTGCGGTGTCAGATAAATACATCGCGGACGACCTCCGACTGAATCCGTGACAGACTTCCAGGCATCGTAGATTGGCTGCGCCTGCATAACCATCCCGGCGCCGCCGCCATAAGGGTAATCATCCACTTTTTTATGACGGTCACGGGTATAATCACGGATATTCACCGTATTTAATTCTATAATTCCGTTTTCCATTGCATTTCCGATGATACTGGTCGCCAAGCCCTGGCGCACCATCTCCGGAAACAAAGTTAATATATGAAATCGCATAGGCTTCCTCCACTATATATTGGCTCGGACGCGTGCAGAAAACAATTCAACTCGGACACGGGAAAGTGCCCTCGTTTGAATTTTTTCTGCGCACATCCGAAATATACTTTATGGATTGCTGTCGAAAAACTTCCGCGATTCCTTAGTCGCGAAGTCCCGGCATGAGATACACTGTGATCACACCGGTCTCCAGATTCACCTGCTTCACACAGTCGTGAATCGCCGGGAGCAACAATTCTCCGCCGTTTTTTTCTGCTACCACATAGACATCGTTGGCTCCGGTCTGCATGACATCTTTCAGTGTTCCGAGTTCCTCACCTTCCGTGGAAACAACCTTCATACCGATCATGTCCGCAATATAAAACTCATCTTTCTGAAGCTCTACCGCGTCTTCCCGCGTTACATACAGGTTCATACCGCGAAAACGCTCCACCTCATTGATATCGGAAAATTCCCGGAATTTCAGAATTACCATCTGTTTAAAAAATTTTACCGATGTAATGGTAAGCCCCAACTCCTCTTTTCCGGTATCCAGAATTACATGTTTTAACTTTTTAAATCGTTTCACATCATCAGTCGTCGGATAGACTTTTACCTCCCCGGCCACCCCGTGGGTGCTCGAGATCACTCCGACTCGGAATCTGTCCGTCATATACTTCTCCTCATAAAAGACGAAAGGACATGGCTTTCGTCACGTCCCCTCAGGTATTAAGAACTGCATTCACAGTCTCATTCAGCTCGTAAATCCTTTTACTCCTGCTGCACGATCTCGACGACGACTTTTTTGTCTTCGCGGGACGCGGCTGCCTTCACAACGGATCGGATGGCTTTGGCAATTCTGCCCTGCTTACCGATAACTTTGCCCATATCGGTCTGCGCAACGTGGAGTTCAAGGACAGTCACTCGCTCTTTCTCTGTCTCAGTGACAGATACCTCTTCCGGGTGGTCGACCAGTGATTTTGCAATTACTTCCACTAACTCCTTCATTAGATCACCTCACCAATCTATTTCTCGATACCCGCGATCTTGAAGATCTTGTCCACAGTCTGTGTGGGCTGAGCGCCGGTAGCCAGCCATTTCTTTGCTGCTTCCTCATCTACACGGATGACAGACGGCTCTTTAGTCGGATCATAGTAGCCAATCTCCTCGATGAATCTGCCGTCACGCGGGCTTCTCGCATCTGCTACAACGATTCTGTAAAAAGGCGCTTTCTTCTGTCCCATTCTCTTTAATCTGATCTTTACCATTTTTCTTCACCTCCTGTAAAGTATAATTATATCTTAACGACCCATATCAGGCTGCAGCTGATGCAGCTCGAATGAATCCGTTAATGGCTTACTTCTCTAAAATGGGAAGCCTTTCATACCGCCCATCTTTCCTCCGAAGCCTCCGAAACCTCCCATACCGCGCCGCCCTTTTTTCGAGCCGCCGGTCATCTGCTTCATCATCTTACGCGCCTGATCAAATTGCTTTACCAGACGGTTGACCTCACTGATATCAACGCCCGCGCCCGCGGCAATTCTCCGCTTACGGCTGGGATTCATCAGAGCAGGATTTTCTCTCTCCTCGGGAGTCATCGAATAGATGATGCCTTCAATGCGCGCCATCTTCTTATCATCCATGGCATCCTCAATCTGCTTCATCTGGGAATTGTTCATTCCCGGCATCATACCGAGAACCGAGGCAATCCCGCCCATCTTTTTCATCTGATTCATGGACTCCAGGTAATCATTGTAAGAAAACTCCGCTTTGCGCATGCGCTGCTCCATCTCAGCGGCTTTTTCCTGATCCATCTCGGCTTCCGCCTTCTCAATGAGAGAAAGAACATCGCCCATGCCCAGGATTCGGGAAGCCATCCGATCCGGATAGAACTGCTCGAGATCTGAGAGTTTCTCACCCATGCCGGCGTAAAAGATCGGCTTACCGGTCACTGCACGGATGGAAAGCGCCGCACCTCCTCGGGTGTCGCCGTCAAGCTTCGTGATGATCACGCCGTCGATACCAACCTTTTCATCGAAAGTGCTGGCCACATTCACCGCATCCTGTCCGGTCATGGCGTCCACCACCAGAACCGTCTGCGCCACGTCCACATGCGCTTTGATCTCCGCAAGCTCAGTCATCATATCCTCATCGATATGAAGACGTCCGGCAGTATCCAGAATAATGATATTATGTCCATTCTTCGCCGCGTGCTCCACAGCGGCTTTTGCTATGTCAACAGGATTATGGCCGTCCCCCATGGAGAAGACATCCACTCCCTGCTTTTCCCCGTTGATCTGCAGCTGCTGAATCGCAGCCGGACGATACACGTCACAGGCCACCAACAGCGGTTTTTTCCCTTTCAGCTTATACTTGCCCGCAAGCTTCGCCGCAGTGGTCGTCTTGCCGGCACCCTGAAGACCCGCCATCATGATGATCGTAGTGGCCTGACCGGGATTCAGGCGAATCTCCACGGTCTCGGAGCCCATCATCTTTACCATTTCTTCGTTTACGATCTTGATGACCATCTGCCCCGGATTCAGACCGTTCATTACATCGGATCCGACTGCCCGCTCCTGCACGGCCGCAATGAACTGCTTAACTACACGGAAGTTAACGTCCGCCTCCAAAAGCGCCATCTTCACTTCCTTCAAAGCAGCCTTCACATCGGCCTCCGTCAGGCGGCCTTTGCTCCTCAGGTTCTTAAAAACATTCTGGAGTTTTTCAGATAAACTGTCAAATGCCATGCTATAATTCCTCCAAAATACGCCCGGAAATCTGATGGATCTCCTTAAGCGTCTCTGCGCAATCCTCCTGCCCGGCTCTTTCTCCGGCAGACAATTCACAGATACTGGTGACATCCTCACGCGTCTTCAGGAAACGCTCTACCAGGTGAAGCTTCTCCTCATAGGTAGCCAGAATCTGATCACATCGCCGAACCAGATCATGCACGCCCTGACGGCTGATACCGCGCTCCGCAGCAATCTCACCCAGAGACATATCGTTTAATACCACATCTTCATACACACTTTTCTGATGATCTGTCAGCAATTCTCCGTAAAAATCGTACAAAAAAATCTGACGCCCAATTTTCTCCATGTCAATCACCTTGGGTAGAGTAACACAGAAAAAATCGGGTGTCAAGTAAAATATCTTTACAGTATAATATTTTTCAATCTGCAATAAATCAATTCTTCTCCAGGAACGAATACACAACCGCTGCCAGTGCGCCGCCGATGAGCGGACCGACAATGAAAATCCACAGCTGAGCCAATGCGTCGCCGCCTGCGAAGATCGCGGGCATCAGACTTCTCGCCGGATTGACCGAAGTGCCGGTCAGGGCGATACCCAGAATATGTACCAGTGTCAACGTCAGGCCGATGACCAGACCGGAAACCGCCGTATTCTCCACCTTGCTCGTCACGCCGATAATGGCAATTACAAAAACAAAGGTAAGAATAATCTCAACCAGCAAAGCGCCGCCGACTGTGCCGTTCTCCCATCCCGCCTGAATCTGGTTCGCGCCGAAACCGCAGTCCCAGCCGAAAACTACACCGAGCACCACGCAGCCGAGCGCCGCGCCGATAATCTGGGAAATGACATACCCCACAAACTCCACTGCGGACAGCTGCTTGCGGATCAGCATCGCAATCGATACTGCCGGATTGATGTGGCATCCCGAAATGTTGCCGATGCTGTAAGCCATGGCGACAATGACCAGACCAAAGGCCAGAGCCGTCAGAATGTAGCCGCCGCCGTTCGCACTGTCGCAGCCAACTGCCACCGCCGTGCCGCAGCCAAAGGTGACAAGGACAAAGGTGCCGATGATCTCAGCAATGTACTTCTTCATACTTTCCATATGAAAACCTCCTTTTCGTAATAGGGCTCTTCGCAGCTTCCTCACTGCCTCTGCGAGAGCAGATTGTCAATCTGTTATCAAAGTAAAGTGTAACACATAATTTGTTATATAACAACCGCCCAATATTATTTCTTATTCTTTTGACAAAAAATTCACTCTGAATTTCACTATCTGCTCACCTCAGTTCATCTGACCGTATGAACCCTCGCATATTACTGATTGCGGCTTTCCCTTACATTTTGCAATGATTCAGAACCCGGTAGATTTGCAGAAAAAAACTATCTGACGAGAACGCGGTACTAGTTCTGAATATTTGCCACTATTTTATATACGGAAGTATGAGAATACGTCATGGGATCATTATGAGCGAAAAAAATAGTCCCATCCACCGGAGAAAGGATTCGCTCCAGCACTTCTCCCTCATACGGATCCAGAATTTCCGCCAGCAGTTCACCCTGGCTGACCGCCTGTCCGACGTTCACTTTTCCGTCAAAAATGCCGGACGCATCCGAGCGGACATTTGCCATTTCCCGGTCAGATACCACCTCAGAAATATATCCGTCATGAGATTTATAATTCAGAATTCCCTGTTTTCCGAGGAAATTCAATACATACCGCACAGCCTGCATGGCTGATTCCCGGTCGATGGTGTCGGTACTCGCCGTGTAAACGCTGAATGCCTTGCTCTCCCAGATCTGCCAGTTATAGTTGAGCGTCGTCGTGTCGTAAGGCCGCACCTCACGGATAACCACATAAGGGAACCCGAATTGTTTCGCCAGTTCCACATCCTCCAGGCCGGTCCGCATCATCCGGACATGCGGAATAAAATTTCCCGGCATATAAAAACTGGTAAACTGCATGCCATATGTATAATCTTTGATTTCCTCAAAAATTCCCGCTGCGATGCGCTGCGTCGTCTCGCCGAGATTATATCCGGGAAACATGCGGTTGATATCACTGTTATCAATCGGCCAGAATCGTTTCTGTATGTTCATAGAATACGGATTCATGGATGGAATAACTAAAATCTTATATCCGGGGTTTAACTTTCCCTTTTTCTCCAGCTGCTTCAGCTGACGAATGATCTGCGAACAGGTAAACAACTGCTGTACCTCGTTGCCCCGGCAGCCGCCTACGATACAGGCTGACTTTTCTCCGCTTCCGAACTCATAGCCGGTCACACGAAAGTCATCCCTATACAGGGATTTTATCTCATAAACAGTTTTTTTCGTCATAGCACATCCTCCAGAATTCGCGCAAGCAGAGACCCCTCATCTACTACCGGATACTCCCGGATGGTAAACAGCAGCCCATCCGTCGGTGAAGTAACGTGATCCAGTTCCTCGCCGGTCATCGGATTTACAATGCTTCCGATAAAATCACCCTGTTTCACCCGGTCGCCATGCATCGCATTTTTGATAAAAATCCCGCTGTGCGGCGCGTTTAAGAAACTGACCTTTCCGTCCTCAGAGATAATGGGATCTGTCGTAACCGCGATATCCTCCTGCCAGATGCCCAGATCATGCATCAGATGAAAAATTCCGTCTGTCAGCCGTTTTCCGTATTCTTTTGTAATCCGCATACCTACGCCCATCTCCACAACAATGGTTGCCACGCCTCTCGCGTTCATGGTATGCGCCAGCGTAGACTCCAGAACAGTGCTCGCTGCGTGCACCCAGATAAAATCCAGATTCAGCTTTTTCGCAAGAGGCACAAGCTTCTCACTGGTATTGACATTGATTCGCGCCTGCGGCATCTCCGTCAGGAAAATATTGCTGGCGTGGATGTCAATGCACACATCCGCCCCATCCAGATCATTACAGATTTCCGATGCCACATACTCTGTCATACTTCCATCCCGGTTTCCCGGAAACAGGCGGTTCATATCCAGATCAAACGCCGGAATTCCCCGGGTCAAAGAATCAATTCCCAGCGGATTCATCGCCGGGTAGATATCTACCGTACCGGTCAGGAGCTCTTTTCTTTCCCGAATCCTTCGCAGAACCTCATAGCAGACATACTGCCCTTCCAGTTCATCTCCGTGCGTCCCCGTTACAATACAGATCCGCTTGCCGCAGTCCGCCCCGTCCGGGGTCACCCGCATTTTTCTTATATTTAAAACTTCGTCCACGGGCAGGCCCACGGACGCTACGTTCTTAATCATATTCTGTAATGCTATCCTTTCTACCTTTTTACTGCATGTGTTTGCCGAAGATTACCTTTCACATTCGACAGACACATTTTTTCAAGCCATTCAGACTATATTTGTTTTTTCTGAGATTTCGTCCGTATGTTTTCGTATCCAATACGGACTGATTTTATCCTTCCTGCAATCTCGTCCGTATACTTTCATATCCCATACGGACTAAATCCAACAATTCCTTCAATTTCGTCCGTATCTATTCTTACCCCTACGGACAAGTTCACATACTATACCACATTGATCCGTATGACGCAACATGACATACGGACTGTTTTTATATAACTTGTCTTTTGTCCGCACAACGTCTCCATTTATATAGAAGATTTTTTATATGCTCCAATGTTTGCCATGTTTCCTTTACCATTCACCCCGTCTCGTGATCGCTCACGATGACGGACACACTCTGCCGCTGCATCCCGCCGCCGATCATCATACCCTTGTTCATCTGGCAGTCCGCAGCGTCTCTGCCGCAGGAAATGAAGATATACTGGTCGTCCGCCTCACGGCCGTTTGTCGGATCGACACCATACCAGATGCCGTCCTCGCAGACTTCCACCCATGCATGGCTTGCGCCCTCGCCGATCATCATACCTACCACATATCGGGCAGGTATGTGCTCCAGACGCAAAAGCGCCAGCAGAATATGCGCATAATCCTGGCAGACGCCATGCCGGGAAGACAAAGCTTCCTCCGCCTTTGTAGAAATGCCGGTGCTGCCCGGCAAATATACCATATCCCGATATAAAAGATTCATATAGTACACCGCTGCCTCCCGCGCAGACATACCGAATACCGGGTGACTGCGCCAGTACGCCCGGATGGCATCTCCCGCTTTCGTATAGTAAGAAGAATAACGGTATTTTCCCAGTCCTTCCGTCTTTGCCGGACGTCCTGCAGACAGCCCGGTTCTGGCCAGTCCCTGGACGGTTATCCGAAAAAGACGGTGCGGCTGCTCCACAATTCCGCATAGCGTCTGATTTCCGAAAGAATCAACGCTCGTGAAATTCTGACTCTCCGGATCCAGAAAAATCCGGATTCCGTCAATCTCCTGCACCGCATCGCTTTTCGGGAAACATTTCAGGGTGTAATTGTGCTTCATTGCCGGTTCAGAGAACATCAGACTCATCTGATAAATAAAATGCAGTTCTCTCACAAAATTTCCCCCTTAGTTCGTTCTATATCTTCACGTTTTATACGGACATGATTATAAGATTTTCAATCAGATTCACAATCCGGTAGTAATCTATCTGTTCCGCTGACGCGAGTTCCTCAATCTCGTCCAGATATTCCTTATGATAGCGCATACCGCTCTGCTCCACTCTTGGTCTTAAGCGTCCCAGTTCGCGTAGAATCTCTGCGCCATCCATACCCAAACGCGCATAGAGATCAATCCGCTCAATCCGCTTTCCGGCTTTCAGAACATTCCGAACCTGCGGATTGTCTACTTTGTCATCCATAATCCCCCAGAATGCCATGATGTGATCAATGACTTCCTGCAGCGGCAGTAGCGGCGCCTCGCTGATCTTTGCCTCCTGTATATCATAAATCGCCATCTGTATATACGCCAACGCCTCACTGCCCATGATTTCACGCATGATAATGCTGTTATCATAAGCACGGGTAAGATTGCTGATGATGGAGTTCGGATCCTCCGTATCAAAAGGATATCTCTCACGGAATGAATCGGCGGAACCGTAGATATCCGGGATATCCAGTTTCTCATAAAAGATATGATAGTCCCCCATCAGGTCAATCATGGAATCATAACTCTCAAAATACAGGCAGAGCGTCGTATAAACCCGCTCCGTATAACGCCCCAGCCAGAATAAATTATCAATATGCTCTAATGAGATAGTACCCATGTGTCTTTAAATCCTCCTCCCTGTGATGAATTGACAATAAACGAATCCGGATTCCGGGTAAACCGCGTCAGACCGCTCTTCCAGACCATCGGCTCATCCGCCATCAGGACAAACGCCCGCAGATCCGCTTTCCGCTGCACGATCTTATCCCCGTCCATGATATCCATATCTTCGAAATCAATCACTTCCTGCGCAATAAACCGCCGCGGCTCCGCTTTCAGCAGGGAAATAAAATCCGCCTTCTGCTGCTTTGTCATCGTGTTGCCGAAGACGACGCCGTAGCCGCCGGCTTCCGCCACATCCTTTAACACCAGATCATCAAAATGCTCCAGAACATAGGCCATATCCTCCTCATAGAACGGCAGATAGGTCGGCGCATTGTTCAGAATCGGCTCCTCGCCCAGATAATACTTTATCATCTTCGGGACAAAGTAATAAATACCCTTATCATCCGCCACACCGTTGCCCGGCACATTCATAAGTGCCACATTGCCCTTGCGGAACACATCATAAATGTGCGGCACGCCAATCAATGATTCCGGCTTAAAGTTCATCGGATCCAGATAATCGTCGGAAATTCTGCGGTAAACCGCGCCGACACGCTCTTTTTTCCCGGAATAATCCTTAAAGTAAAGGACATCATCCTCCACCACGAGATCCTGGCCGATCGCCAGCGTCGACCCGGTTTGCTCCGCCAGATAAGAATGCTCAAAATAAGCGAAATTGAACCGTCCCGGCGTCAGGATTACATTCAGACCGCCGGTATTGACATAGTCCATCGTCTTTTTCAGCAGGTCCGCATAGTTACGGTTATCCTCAATTTTCACCTCACGGAATGTCTTCGGAGAGCTCATCCGGCAAAGCTGTCTGGCAATCATCGGGTAAGATGCACCGGAGGGCACCCGCAGGTTATCCTCCAGTATGTACCACTCCTTATCCTTGCCACGCACCAGATCGATACCGGAAATATGGGAAGAAACATCGCGCACCGGACATACGCCTTCGCATTCCGCCATATAACCGCTGGAAGCAAAAATAAAGTCCTCAGGAACCACGCCGTCTTTTACAATCTTCTTCTCCCCGTAAATATCTTTCAAAAATAAGTTCAGCGCCTTCACCCGCTGCTTTAACCCCCGCTCCAGATAATCAAACTCATCCGCGCCGATCACCCGCGGAATCGCGTCAAACGGAAACAGCTGCTCGTGAAAAACATTATTTTTGTAAATACCGAATTTCACGCCGTAGCGTGCCAGCAGCCGATTGACCTTATCTGTATTCTGGAACAGATCCATGTCATAAAACTCCATATCTGGTCTCCTTTCTGATTTCCCCTAGTCTCCCTGTTTTCATGTGATTTTACGAACTCATGCCCTGAAATCCAAATCCGATTCAGATTCTGTATCGGATTTCACTTCTCAGGCACCGCCGAAACACGGAAAAAAGGGCGCTCTGCCGTCAAGCAGAACGCCCTCGTTCTTCACGTACTTATTAATTAATTATACAGGGTTGCCAAAGTTTGTCAACTAAATTTCCTCGAAATTCTCTTTTACAACGTTACAGAGCGGTCTGTACCAGCTTCACCCGATACCCTTCCGCTTCCAGGGCATGCAGGATCTGATTTTTATGCTCCGTACCGAACGCCTCCATCGTGATCCGCAGTTCCACCGCCGCATTCCGGTTGGACGATACAAACTGGTTATGTTCCAACTTGATGACGTTCCCCTGATTGTCAGCGACAATCCCGGACACCCGGTGCAGTTCACCCGGTTTATCCGGCAGCAGCACGGAAACCGTAAAGATCCGGTCACGGAAGATCAGGCCGCGCTGCACCACGGAAGACATCGTGATTACATCCATATTGCCGCCGCTTAAGATGGCGACCACTCGCTTATCCTTCACATCCAGCTGCTTTAAAGCAGCTACTGTCAGCAGGCCGGAATTTTCAACAACCATTTTGTGATTTTCCACCATATCGAGAAATGCCACAACCAGATCATCATCATCCACCGTAATGATGTCGTCCAGATTCTGACTGACATAGGGGAAAATCTTCTCTCCCGGCGTCTTCACCGCCGTACCGTCGGCAATTGTGCTGACACTGGGCAGCGTGACTACTTTTCCTGCTTTGATGGACTCCTGCATACAGTTTGCTTTCGCAGGCTCCACACCGATCACTTTAATCTTCGGATTCAGCAGCTTTGCCAGCGTCGATACGCCCGTCGCCAGACCGCCGCCGCCAATCGGCACCAGAATATACTCTACCAACGGGAGATCCTTAAAAATTTCCATCGCAATGGTTCCCTGCCCCGTTGCTACTGCCAGATCATCAAAGGGGTGAATAAATGTATATCCATGTTCATCTGCCAGTTCCAACGCTTTCGCGCAGGCCTCGTCATACACATCACCATACAAAATCACCTCGGCGCCGTATCCCTTCGTTCGGTTCACCTTGATCAGCGGCGTTGTGGTTGGCATGACAATCGTCGCTTTCACCCCGAACTTCTGCGCTGCGTAAGCCACTCCCTGCGCATGGTTTCCGGCAGACGCCGTGATCAGCCCGCGGCTGCGCTCCTCTGCGCTCAATGTGCTGATCTTATAATAGGCGCCGCGCACCTTGTATGCTCCGGTAAACTGCATATTCTCCGGCTTTAAATAGACCTTATTTCCGGTCTGTTCGCTGAAGAATTCACTGTAAACCAGCTTCGTGTCCTGAGTAACTTCCTTTACAATCTCGCTGGCTTCCTCAAAACGATCCAGGGTTAACATCTCACTCATCGCTTTCCTCCTCCTTACTTCGCATCTTACTTGACAGGTTAAGATATTCCTCTGCCGTCTCCCGGTTTTTTTCAATCTCCTCCGATGTCAGGACTCGGCGAACCTTTGCCGGGCTCCCCAGCACCATCATACCGTCCGGAATTTTCACACCCTGAGTTACCAGGGCTCCGGCACCAATCAAACAATTTTTTCCTATTTCAGCACCGTTTAAAATAATTGCTCCCATCCCGATCAGTGTATTATCGCCGATTGTACAACCATGGATAATCGCACCATGTCCTATCGTCACGTAATCACCAATTACAATCGGATAACCCTTATCCGTATGAAGAACACATCCGTCCTGTATATTACTGCACCGACCGATGCGGATAGGGTCCCCGTCTCCGCGCAACACCGCCTGATACCAGATACTACTACATGCTCCCATAACGACATCTCCGACCACATCGGCGCTGGGCGCGATAAAATTTCTCAACTTATCGAAGCCTTCCATTTCAATCAACCTTTCTCGTCAAAAAGTGCATCCACAAAATCGTTTGCATCGAACTTCTGCAAATCTTCTATCGTCTCGCCGACGCCGATATACTTCACCGGGATTCCCAGCTCCGAGTGAATTGCCACGGCAATTCCGCCCTTCGCCGTCCCGTCCATCTTTGTCAGGACAATTCCGGTAATCTCCGCAACTTCCGCAAATTGTTTCGCCTGATTTAATGCATTCTGTCCTGTCGTAGCATCAAGAACCACCAGCGTCTCCCGGAATACATCCGGATACTCCCGCTCCAGAATGCGATTGATTTTTTTCAATTCTTCCATCAGGTTCTTCTTATTATGAAGTCGGCCAGCCGTATCAATCAGAAGCACATCTGCGTTTCTGGCCTTTGCCGCCTGCACCGCGTCGTAAACAACAGCCGCCGGATCCGATCCCTCCTGGCCGCCGACAATCTCCACGCCGGCCCTATGCGCCCACTCGGTCAGCTGCTCTCCCGCTGCCGCGCGGAAGGTATCCGCCGCGCCCAGAATTACTTTTCTGCCCTGGCTCTTTAACTTCGAAGCCAGCTTTCCGATCGTCGTCGTCTTCCCGACGCCGTTTACGCCAATCACCAGCACCACAGACTTCTCACTTTCAAACCGGTAGGCGGCCTCCCCGATCTGCATCTGCTCTTTGATACTCTCGATCAGAAGCTCCTTGCAGGCCTGCGGCTCCTTAATATGCTGCTCCTTCACCTTCGCTTTCAGATTCTCAATAATCTCCTCCGTCGCCCGGACGCCGATATCTCCCATCACCAGTATTTCCTCAATCTCCTCATAAAACTCCTCATCAATATGAGAAAATCCCCGAAACACCGAATCAATCCCCGAGACAATATTATTCCTCGTCTTCGTCAGGCCGGAAACCAGTCGCCTGAAAAAACCCTTCTTTTCTTCTTTCACTTCCTCACTCATGCTATCAAACCTCCCTAAATGATTCGAAACCATCGTTATACCCTCGCGGTGAGGGTATAGCCACTACTGCTCCAGTTGACTCTCGATAAGATCTACAGAGACGAGCGCAGACACGCCCTTCTCCTGCATCGTAATTCCGTACAGCCGGTCCGCCGCGACCATAGTCCCGCGCCGGTGTGTAATCACAATAAACTGCGTGTGCTGCGTCAGCTTATGCAGGTAAGTCGCATAACGCTCCACATTCGGGTCGTCCAGCGCCGCCTCTATCTCATCTAACAGACAGAACGGCGACGGTTTCAGATTCTGTATCGCAAAAAGCAGCGCGATTGCCGTCAGCGCTTTCTCGCCTCCGGAAAGCTGCATCATATTCTGCAGCTTTTTGCCGGGCGGCTGTGCGATGATGCGCACACCGCAGTCTAAGATATCCTGATCTTCTCCCATCGTCAGCTCCAGTGTTCCCTTTCCGCCGCCGAAGAGCTCCTGAAACGCCTTATCAAACTCTCTCTGGATATCGGCGAATTTTTCCGCAAACTGCTTTTTCATGCCCTCGTCCAAATCCGCAATAATGTCTTCCAGCGTCTTTCTGGACTGTTCCAGATCCTCATGCTGTCCCTTAAGAAACGTATATCTCTCCGAAACCTCCTTATACTCCTCAATAGCATTGACATTCACACTGCCCAGCTTTCGGATATCCTCTTTCAGACCGGAAATCTGTTTTTTCAGTTCCGCGGTCCCCGGCAAATCCTCTGACTTTTGCTTTTCCGCCTCATGCCGCGTCAGCTCATACTCCTGCCACATGTACTCTGTCTGTGACTCCCTGGTATGTTCCAGCTTTTCCAGCCGGTCATTCAAACGAAAAAGCTCCTTATCCAGCTGTGCGAGCTCCGAGGACAACGCCTCCCGCTTTTCAAAAAATCCCTTTTGTTCACGGTTCATCGCATCCTTATCCGCCGAACACTGCTCCAGATTCGCCGAAAACGTCTCCCTCTTTCGCACTGCCTCCTCGCATCTTGCGGTCATCTCCTCAATCTGATGCTGTCGGTTTTCAATCTCCTGCCCGCTGTTGGAAGCATTCAGCAGAACCTCCTGCTGCGTACGGTGAAGATCAAGGATTTCCTCCGCCACGCGCTGAATATTTTCTCTGGAAAAATCCGATTTCTGCTGCAGCTGCGCAATGGTTACATTGACCGCAGAAATCTCTTCATGCTTTCCCTGAATTTCATGCTGAATCCGATTAATCTCTTCGGTCAAAACCTCATTCGCGGCGGAAATATCCGCCTCCCGCTGACGGGACTGCTCTACCCGCAAATGAATCTGCTGTTTGTCTACCTCCGCCTCACTTTTCTCATCTTCCAGCTTCTGAATCTCGGCCTGAATATTTTCATAAAAAGCGGCCTGCTGCTCCTGCTCTTCTTTCAGATGCTCCACCTCTACCTGAAGTGTATTCTGCCGAAGATAAAAATCCTGCAGTGCCGTCTGAATCTCATCAAAATCGTCCTTTAAGAGTTCATCTGCCGTCCGGACATCCTCCAGACGCTCTTTTATCTTTTTTTCTTCCTCTTTCTGCTCTTTCAGGCGACGCTCCAAAGCAGAGATTTCACGGCTGCGCCCCAACAGGTTGCTGTTATTTTTAAATGCACCTCCGGTCATGGAACCGCCCGGGGATAATGATTCCCCTTCCAGTGTCACTATACGGAGAGACGACCGAAACTTTCTCTGGATGGCAATGGCGTGGTCAACCGTATCCGCCACCAGAATTCTTCCCAGAAGATATCCCGCCACCCCGCGATATTTTTCATCTGTCTTCACCAGCGTGTCCGCCATACCGATCGCGCCGGGCTCATGAAGCGCTTTTCTTGCAGGCACGGACTCGGGCGCCGACACATCTGTCAGTGGAAGAAAAGTCGCGCGACCGTATTTATTTTTCTTTAAAAAGGCGATCATCTGCTTCGCCGTCTCAGTATTATCTGTAACAATATTCTGGATACTTCCGCCGAGGGCAGTCTCAATCGCCGTCTCATACCGCTTGTCCACGCGAATCAGATCAGCAACCACCCCGTGAATGCCCGGCGTATCTGCCTTGCGCTCCATTACCCGGCGGATGCTGTTTCCGTATCCATCATAACGCTCCGCAATATTTTTCAGCGATTCCAGGCGGGAAGCGTCCCGAATCGACTGGTGGCGAAGTTCCTCATGTTCCTTTTCAAGCTCTGCTGCCTGCTGTTGCCACTTTCTCCGCTTCTGATCAACGCTGATTTTCTTCTTCTCCATACTGAGAATCTTTTCATTCAGCGTATTCAGCGCTTCCTCTGACGAAGCGAGCTCTCCGGCCGCATCGGAACCGCTGCTCTTTCGTTCCAGAAGCTGTCTTGCAAGCTGCGCCTTTCGTATGTCTGCCTGCTCAATAATCGTGCTGTATCGCTGCTGCTCGCCCTCAGTGGCGGCTCTGGCATCCAGAAGTGAGAGGATTTCCTGCTTTCCCGCTTCGACCTGCTGCGTTTTCTTTGCTGCCGTCTTCTGCAATTCATCCAGCACGTCCTTAAGCTGTTGCTTTCCGGCCTCTGCCTCAGCAATCATCTGATCCGCCTCAGCCTTTTCATCACTGTAGCGCTGTCCGGTCTGCTGCCGGCGGTCAACCTCCCCCTCCAGATCTCTTAAGCGCTCCTTTACATGCGATTCGCTCTGCTCAATGGTCCGAATCTGCTCCCGAAGCACGTTGATCTGGCCTTCAAACTTCTCCCGCTCAACATCAGCCTCGCCGATCTGACTCTGAAGGCTTGTAATCTGCGCATCATTTTCCTGAATTTTTAAATCCAGCTCCTCGTATTTCTGACGGGCTTCCTCAAACGCCGCCGAAGCCTCTGTTTGCTGCTGGTCGGCAATCTCATACTTTCCGCGGACAGACTCCTCTTCCGCATCCACGCGATCCATGTCCAGCAGGAAAAGATTCACCTCGCCGGCTTTCAGCTCTTCCTTCTTTTTTAAATATGTGCGTGCATGCTCCGACTGCCGCTCCAAAGGGCCGATCTGACGCTCCAGCTCTGTCAATATATCCGTAATACGCACCATGTTCTGCTGTTCCGTCTCCAGCTTTTTCATGGTCATTTGTTTACGCCGTTTAAACTTTACAATTCCCGCCGCCTCGTCAAAGAGTTCCCGCCGTTCCTCCGGCTTTCCGCTTAAAATCCGATCGATCTGCCCCTGCCCGATAATGGAATATCCTTCTTTTCCGATACCGGTATCATAAAACATCTCATTAATATCTTTCAAACGGCACGCCGTTCCGTTTAAAAGGTATTCACTCTCCCCGGAACGATACACCCGCCGCGCCACCGTCACCTCATTGTAATCCACCGGCAGATAATGATCAGAATTATCCAATGTAATCGCCACATAAGCAAAGCTTACCGGCTTCCGGCTCTGCGTACCGGCGAAAATCACATCCTGCATGCTGGAGCTACGCAGCTGTTTTACCTTCTGCTCACCCAGAACCCACCGCACAGCATCCGCGATATTACTTTTTCCGCTGCCGTTCGGTCCTACAATACCTGTAATCCCGTTATGAAAATCGAGGACAATCCTGTTCGCAAAAGATTTAAACCCCTGTATTTCAATGGACTTCAGGTACATACTTTCCTCCTAACTGCAGGATGGCATGATACGCTGCCTCCTGTTGCGCCGCTTTTTTCGTCGCGCCTTCACCGCACCCCATCGGCTTCCCGCCGATGCGGGCTTCAACCTGATACGTTTTATTATGAGCAGGTCCGTATTCTCCAACCTGAACATATTCCAGCTTTCCCATCCCGCGGCCCTGAATCATCTCCTGTAAAATCGTCTTACTATCGTAAAAGAGCTGCATGTGCTCCATATCATTCAAAACAAAACGGAAGATAAACTCCTTCGCCTTCTCAAAACCACCGTCCAGATAGACGGCTCCCATGACCGCTTCAAATGCGTCCGACAAGACTGATTTCCGCTCCCTCCCGCCGGTCTGCGCCTCACCTTTCCCCAGGAAGAGAAAATCCCCCAGATGCAGCCCTTTTGTACAAAAGGCAAGCGTCTGCTCACAGACAACGCTGGCCCGCACCCGCGTCAGTTCCCCTTCATCCCAGTCCGGATGAAGATGATACAGATGTTCGCTTGTAACAATTTCCAGCACAGCATCCCCCAAAAATTCAAGACGCTCATTGTTATACGTTTTTTTCATCCCGCGCTCATTCGCATAAGAACTGTGCGTAAGAGCCTGTCTTAACAATCCTTCATTGTGAAATCTATATCCGATCTTCTCCTGGAATTCCTGCAGCTTTTCCATGGACTATCTTTCCCCTTTTTTACATGTGCAGGGCTGCCGTACCCGTACAGCAGCCCTGTGTTTACCGTACTATTATGCAACCACGCCCTAAAGAGAACTGATTCGAATCTGCTCTACAGCATCGCCGACCGTCCGAATCTGATCGGCCGCTTCCGTAGGAATCTCAATACCGAACTCTTCTTCCAACTCGGTGATGATCTGGAATAAATCCAAAGAATCAGCGTCCAGTTCCTCGAAAGTTGTCTCTTCGGTAATATCATCCGCGTCCACATCCAGTACGTTTGCAATGATACTCTGAATCTTATCGAATTCCATTTCATCCTCCCCTCCTTTCCTCACATATTTTCTATAAAGCAAATGATTACTTATTCACACAAGTCTTCTTTTTTCAATTAGAAACTGCACTCTTATGAAGAAAAATTCTCCTTCAGCTTCTCGCTGATTCCCTGCCGTTTATAAGTCTGACACTGAATCACCGCATTCTTCACATCCTTTGCCTTCGAGCTTCCGTGAATCTTTACCACCAGGCCGCGGCAGCCGAGAAGCGGCGCTCCGCCATATTCAGAGGCATCAAACTCCTTTAAGGTCTGCTTCAATGCCGGTTTAATCAAAAGCGCGCCAATCTTCGTCCGCAGGGATGACATCAGCCCCGCCTTCACCTTATCCAGAAGTGTAGCCGCGACTCCTTCATAAAGTTTTAAAACAATATTCCCGGCAAAAGCTTCACAGACAATAACATCCGCTCCGCCATGAGGAATCTCTCTGGCTTCAATACTTCCGATAAAGTGAATACCCGGACAGGTTTTCAGCAGAGGATATGTTTCTTTCACCAGCGCGTTACCTTTCTCCTCCTCGGCACCGATATTCAAAATGCCCACCCGGGGATTCTTTATCCCGATAACATTCTCCATATAAATGGAACCCATCTGCGCAAACTGCACCAGATGTGACGGCCGTGCGTCCACATTCGCGCCCGCGTCCACCAGAAGCGCCACTCCTTTTTCTGTGGGAATCAATGGCGACAGCGCCGGCCGTTCCACCCCTTTGATCCGTCCGACGATCGTCTGACCGCCAACCAGAATTGCACCGGAATTACCCGCGGATACAATCGCGTCCGCCTCCCCGCATTTCACCATATTCATACCAACCACCATAGAGGACTGCTTTTTTTCACGAATCGCGGAAACCGGATGCTCCGCTGTCTCAATCACCTCTTCACAATGTACGACCTCGATTCGTTCGGAATCAAAGCTGTACTTGCCAAGCTCTGCCCGGATCTGTTCCTGCCGGCCGGTAAGAATCACTGAAATATCCTGATGAGCATTGACTGCATCAACCGCACCTTTTACTATTTCAGCCGGTGCATTGTCGCCTCCCATGGCATCCACCACGACACGAACTGTTTCAGCCATATATAAGACCTCCCGTTCTTTAGTTATCATAAAATATACATCAATATGTTCTATAAATCAACCTTACTTTCAATGTTGCTATTTCCACGATGTTGCTATTCACAGTACACCACCTGACATGCGCAAAAGCAGCCGTTTCACGTCTGACGCAGCAAAAACGCTGCTCATTTTTTTGCTTATGCAGGTGGAGTTCCTGCTTCACAGGTTACATCGGCATCGTGATACAGTCTCTTACGTGCAAGCACGACGATCCTGCATCACAATACCGATGCACTGTGAATAGCAACATCTTAAAAACAAAAAATCAAGGATTCAACCTGCATCGAACCCTTGACTTCCTGTAATTTTCATAAAATTAATCGACAGCAATGATTTCTTTCTTGTTGTAGCTGCCGCAATTCCTGCAAACTCTGTGCGGAACCATCAGCTCGCCGCATTTGCTGCACTTCACCAAAGTCGGAGCACTCATCTTCCAATTTGCTCTTCTCTGATCTCTTCTTCCCTTGGAAGATTTATTTTTCGGACAAATCGACATCGCATCCACCTCCAATGCTACATTTCTTTTCAAATCACACTTGGGTTATTATAACCACACTGCTGACATTTGTCAACCAGTTTTTGATGATACAAGGGACAAAAGATTGGAAATCGAATGCTGGCATTCGCATTTGCGATCTTGGGGACCGCCAAAACATGAGGAAGTAGCAAATTTGACCGGTTTGGGGGCAAATTTAGCGGATTCCGAATGTTTTTCGGATTGCGGGATAAGTGAGATAGGAAATCTTTGATTTCCGTAATCGAACTTATGCACAGCAGCGGTTTTTGTGAAGCAATCCGAAGTATCATCATTGTCATACTACGATCTTCTGCGCATCCGAAAAGTTCCGTTTGGAATAGAGGAAAACCGCATCCTTCTCCTTCAGGACGGTAGAGCCTGACGGAACAATCGCCTTTCCGTCCCGCCGAATCATGACGATCAGCGTTTGCCGGGAAATATCCAGATTACGGATTTCCTGTCCTACCCACCGATGTCTCTCATTCAGCACGATCTCTTTCAGGGTAAGGCCGACATCCCCTTTACCGCCTTCTGCCCCGAGAATGATCACATCCCCGTCAAGAATGACGGTATCTCCCTTCGGAACGATCGTATCTTCCTCGCGCTGAATCACGGCGAGAATCAGTCCGGGCGGCAGCGGCAGATCCATGACTTGCCGGTTCGTCCACGGATGTTCACCTGACACATGAAGACGTATAAACCTCAGTTCCTCCTCCATCAGATAATCCGCAGACTGTTTTAAGATCGTATACTGTTCCACGAAGCCGGCAGACAAAATACCGGTAGGAATCGCCACCATGCCAACACCGAGGAATGTAATGATAATACCCAGAATACGCCCTGCGACAGTTACCGGATAAATATCCCCGTAGCCCACCGTCAGCAGTGTGGATACCGCCCACCAGAAGCCCGAAAAAGCATTCTGGAATACATCCGGCTGAGCATTATGCTCCAAGCTGTACATGCACAGCGAAGAGGCAATCATCAGGACCAATATAATAAACACGGACGACGCAATCTGATCTTTCTTTCGTTTCAGAACATCACCGATCACATTCAGCGCATCAGAGTAAGCATTAACACGAAACAGCCGAAGGATACGGACCACACGAAACATACGGAACGCCACCACTCCCGCCGGAAACATAATCGGCAGATAAAACGGAAGAAATGAGAGCAGGTCAATCACACCATTAAAAGACAGCATATATTTGAGTCTGGATTTCCCTTCACTGATCCCGCGATAAAGGTAATTCGCCGTCCAGACTCGAAGAACATATTCCACCGTGAAACCCACAACGGTGACCGCTTCCAGGATCGACAACACATCCAAATACTGTTCGGATACGTCAAATGTCTCAAATATTGCAATAAAGAGATTCAATAATATCGCAGCTGTGATCAGGACATCAAAGAGCCTGCTCATGAAATCTCCCGCATATCCGATCTGTATAATTTCAAAAACCCGCTTTTTCTTTTCTTCTATCATTCGACTATTCTACATAAAGTGTCGCCCGCGATACTTCCCGCGGGCGACTGTACGGCAAACATTCTTCCGGTTATAATATCATTACTTCACTAAAGCCACTGTATCTCTGGCAATCGCCAGTTCCTCATTCGTCGGGATTACGCAGACCTTAACCTTCGAATCCGGAGTAGAAATAACCAGGTCCTCGCCGCGCTTTTTATTGGCTTCCTCATCCAGAGTAATTCCAAGATATCCCAGATACTCACAGACTTTTTTGCGAACGGTCGGAGCGTTCTCGCCGATACCTGCGGTAAACGCGATCGCATCCACACCATTCAAAGCAGCCACATAAGAGCCGATATACTTCGCCACACGATAACTGAAGACCTCAATGGCAGCCGCGCAAAGCTCATTGCCGTTGTTCATGCCCTCTTCCAGATCACGGAAATCGCTGGAAACCTTTGAAATACCCTGCACGCCGGACTTCTTATTCAGTACATTCATAACGCCCGCGATATCCAGATTTTCCTTCTTCGCAATGAACTCCATGATCGCCGGATCAATATCTCCGGAGCGGGTACCCATAACAAGACCCTCCAGCGGAGTCAGTCCCATTGAGGTGTCTACACACTTGCCATCCTTCACTGCACTGATCGACGCGCCGTTGCCCAGGTGAGCAACAATGATTTTGGAGTTGCCCAGATCCATGCCGAGGAACTCAGCCATATGCTTGGATACAAAACTGTGGCTGGTGCCATGGAAGCCGTATCTGCGGACTTTATACTTCTCATAATATTCATAAGGAAGGCCATAGAGATATGCTTTTTCCGGCATCGTCTGATGGAAAGCGGTGTCGAAAACGCCTACCATCGGTACATCCGGCATCAGCTCTTTGCAGGCATTGATGCCGATCAGGTTCGCCGGATTATGAAGCGGAGCCAGATCATTACACTCTTCTACTGCCGCAAGCATCTCATCCGTAATCAGAGCGGAAGATGCAAACTTCTCACCGCCGTGAACAACACGATGTCCGACTGCTCCGACCTCTTTCAGATCCTTGATTGCTCCGGTCTTCTCATTCACCAGTGCATCCAGCACAAGCTGAATCGCTTCCTTGTGTGTCGGCATTGCTGCATCCGTAATCTCCTTATCAAGTCCGGCCTTCTGGTAGGTAAGACGCCCGTCGATACCGATTCTCTCGCAGAGTCCCTTCGCCAAAACAGATTCTGTCTCAGAGTCAATCAGCTGATATTTCAGTGATGAGCTGCCGCAGTTAATAACTAATACATTCATGATGTGTTCTCCCTTCGGTTTAAAGTATGTCTCATAAGGCAAAATATGCCTACGCTTCTATTATAGACAAATTCAGGCGGAGTGCAAGTGATTTTGACGATTTTTCACAAGCAGATCATGAATTCTTTGTGCATGTTGATATTTTTTTAACGCACTTCATATCACCCTGACATCCCATCTGAAATCGTTGCCGGTTTTAACGCAGAAAGAAGAGCCGCCATACGACAGCTCTTCTTTCTTTATAAACAATGCTTTTGTTCCAAAATTCTTATACAATCCCTTACTTAACAGCACCGGTAAGACCTTCTGCGAACTGCTTCTGCAGAACGAAGAATACGATCATAGTCGGAATGGAGCAGAACAGAACGCCCATCATCAGCACACCATAGTCAATGGAATATCCGCTTGACAGGTTTGCGATCAGCATCGGCATCGTCTGAGAGTCGGTCTGTGTCAAAACTACTTTCGGCCACAGGTATGCGTTCCATGCATTCATGAACGTGATAACTGCTGCTGCTGCATACGTAGATTTCATCATCGGCATGTACATGCGGATGAAGATTCCAAACTCTCTCAACCCATCGATACGCGCTGCCTCCATCGTGTCAATCGGGAAGTTACGCGAATTGTTTCGGAAGAACATGATCAAAAACGGTGTCGAAATAGACGGAAGGATGAAGCCCCATACAGAGTTCAGCAGTCCGGCTGTGGACATCATCTTGAACAGCGGGATCATCGTTGCTACCTGCGGAACCATCATAGCCAGAAGCAGGATGGTAAATACGGTATCTTTTCCCTTATCATGATAAAGCTCAAATCCGAATCCGGCCAGAGAGCAGACAAACAATGCAAGTAATGTCTGTACGACCGCATATAAAAGGGAGTTGCCCATCGCGCCCCAGAGATTCTGGCTGGAAACCAGATTCTGGAAATTCTGCAAAGCATAAGTTCCCGGAAGGATACGTCCGCGTGCTACTTCAATCGACTGATTGGTAGCTGCTGAAATCATCCAGTAGAATGGGAATACCGAAATAAATGATACGATGATCAGGAATACATAGGTCGGAGCAAGCCGACGCTGAATCATAGATTTATTCTTTTTTCTTTTCTCAGTCACGCGTATCACCTACTTTCATATTGATCAATGCCAGGATTGCCACCAGAATAAATACAAAGAACGACATCGCAGTAGCGTAACCGAAGTTCGCAACACCGGTACCGAATGCGTTATTGTAAATGTAGTGGGACATGGTAATCGTGCTGTTAGCAGGACCGCCGTTTGTCAGGTTGACAGACTCATCGAACAACTGCAGTGTACCGTTGATGGACATGATAAATGTCATGATGATCGTGGGCTTCAGCAGCGGGCAGGTGATGCGGAAGAATGTCTGTCTTCCGTTTGCGCCGTCCACCTTGGCCGCCTCATACACGGAATACTCGATATTCTGCAGGCCGGCCAGATAGAACACCATGTTGTAACCGGTCCATCTCCAGAGAAGTGCCAGGATGATAACCATCTTTGCTGTTCCCGGAGTCCCCAGGAAATTGATCCCGGTGCTGATGATGTGAAGTTTGATCAGAACTGTGTTGATCAGACCTTCGGTAGCAAACAGAGATTTAAAGATGATAGCGTATGAAACCAGTGATGTCGCACAGGGAAGAAATACGCAGGTACGGAATAATCCCTTAAACTTTAAATCCTTATTGTTCAGCATCTGAGCCAATAAAATTGCAAGAATCAACATTACCGGAACCTGGATGCCCAGATACAGGAAAGTGTTTCCGATGGAACGGATAAACAGCTTATCCTGAAACATTCTTACATAGTTATTAAACAGTGAGTAACCCGCCTCTGTGTTCCAGACCATGGATGCGGATGAACCAGTCTTCAGCGACATGATAAACGCGCGAACCATCGGGTAAAAGCTCATTATCGCGATGAGTATAGTACCCGGCAGCAGCCAGATCCAACCGGCGATGGACTGTTTAGCCAGAAGGCCAAGCCCCTTCTTCTTCTCCAAAATAAATCCTCCTTTACAAAGGAAAGCAGGGAAACGGAAAAACCATTCCCCCGCTTTGATAATACTGTTATAAAGTTACCTGATTCAAACAACACCTATCAGTCAAGACCCATCTCGAAACGAAGCTGGGACTCTGCAGTCTCAAGTTCAGAAACAAGGTCGCTGCCGTTGATCGCGTTAACGATTGCCGCTGCAAGATAGGTACGTGCAGTGTAATGATAATCACTCTGCTCTACAGTCGGAACGTTAGAGGTATACTCTGCGATCTGCTGATAAATCGGAGTATCATTGAAGTACTCAACACCCGCGCTGTATGTCTCGGAATTGCCGGCCGGAGCGTATGTAGTAACAACGCCGCCGTTGCTCAGAGCGCCATCATAAGTGATGGATGTGCCGGTCTCCTCATAGGAGCCGCCGCCGAAGGTGTAGGACAGGAAGTCTACAGCCAGATCATAGTTTGCGCAGTTCGCTGTGATGTACAGGGAAGAACCGCCGTTGGAAGCATAACCTTCCTCGCCGCTGATGGTCGGAAGAGTGGTGATCTCCCAGAGTCCGCTGTTCTCAGTTACGGTCTCGATGGTAGGAATGATCCAGTTACCATTGATGATACCTGCAACCTGATCGCCCTGGATAGCGGTGTTGGTGTACTCATCCCAGCTGTTCGGAAGAAGGAGGACATTGCGCTGTGCCATCTCAACGATGAGCTCGCAAACCTCAATCAGAGTCTCGTTCTCGGTGATGTACGGCTCGCCGTCTTTCCACTGGGAAACGCCCTCAGCCTGAAGCATGATGTAAATCAGGTCATTGCCGTCGCCGTCCATGCAAAGCAGATACTTGCCGGTCGCGTCGTATACAGCCTCACCGATATCCATGAACTCTTCCCATGAAACACCGGTCAGATCATCGATCGTGTAGCCGGCTGCCTCAAGAAGGTCAACACGATAAGCTGCAACACAGGTACTACTGTCTACCGGCATGCCGTAATGCGTACCGTCAATCATGGAGTAGTCCAGTTTCTCAGCAGAGAAGCTGTCCCAGTCAACATCCGCATCGGCAATATCCTGCCATACATCCGGATAGTTGGTGTAATACTGGTTGAAAAAGTGATCCTGGAACAGGGTGATGTCCGGAAGCTGGTCATATGCGCTCTCGCCTGCGGTCGCCACGTTCGTGATCAGAGTCTCAATGTCGGAAGATCCGGACTGCTCTACAATATTCAGAACAAAATCAGGATCTACGTTTGTCTGGTAATCCTCAGCTGCTGCCTCAAGAGCCGGAATGTTGAAAGCAGTATCCCATGCGTACACGGTAAGCGTATGACCGTCAGAAGAACCGCCGGTCGAATCCGCCTCTGCTGTCGCGCTGCCGTCTGTCGTGTCAGCGTCAGAGGAACTGTCAGAGCTGCTGCCGCAGCCTGCCATTGCGCCCATAGATACTACAAGAGCACCTACGAGCATGATTGAAAGTACTTTCTTCTTCATGTTATTCCCTCCTCATGAATTTTAAATTGCGGTGCCAGAAATGCGTTGTGCAAAATATGTAAAATCCGCATTTTCTTCTGCACCATGATATGCATATTATACCAGACACACCCGCAGGTATTGTGCGCAAATTTCTTTATAAACCACGCATTTTTCATCATTTATGGTCGTTTTGCATATTTTTCGATACAATTTCACGGTTTTTTCACAAGAATTCCCATATTATCTGACATTTCGATGTAAATTTTATTGGATTTCGGTTATTTCACGAAAAGAATCTTTTGTGTTTTTTGAGAATTCACAAAAGGGCTGATTACCAGCCCTTTTCCACCATAATATTAAATTGTGCCAGTCTGCTTTCAAAGTTCTCCGGCTGTTTTTTCCACTGATACGGTGATGTCCCCGTAATGCGTTTGAAATTCCGGTTGAAGGTTGATGTTGTTGTAAAACCAACCTTGATCGCAATCTCCTCCATCGAACTCCCGGTCTTGCGGATCAGGTCGCAGGCTTTTTTGATGCGCACCTGATTCAGGTACTCCACCGGCGTCATGCCGATATTTTCTTCAAACAGACGGCGAAAGTGAGATTCACTGACATGGCAGACCGCCGCAATCTCAGAAATCTTCATAGCCGCAGAATAGTTTTCCCGAATGTAGTCCAGCGCCGGACGTACCTGTTCAAACCCGCTCCTTGCTTTTATCCCTTCCGGCATGGCGGCCGGTTCCGCATTGACCCTGGCAATGGCAACCAACAGCGACAGAGCCAACCCCCGGATACACTCCTTATAAAGAAGATCCCGCTTCTTCTCCATCTCATCCAGAATACCGTGAATCAGCATCGTCATCTCCGGCACAGTATCGCCGGCTCCCAAAAACGGTTTCCGGTTAATCTTCTCCAGCATTTTCTGCTGAAACAGGATATCATCCGGGTACATTGCCTGCAGAATCTTCTCCGGATCCACAAAAAGATACTCCCAATAGTTATCCATATTTCCGCTGCGCGTATCGTGCGGATAATTCGCCGGAATAATGGTAACCGTTCCGGTGGTATACGGAATGGAGGCATCCTCCAGGACCATAACACCCTCTCCGTCACGACAGACGCCAATCTCCATCAGATTGTGAAAATGCAGCCGGCCGTCATCAAATCCGTACTGGCGTTTCCAGCTTTCTCCCTGCAGGGCGATCAGAAACTCATCCCGGGGAATATCGTAGTATCTGAGTTCCATTCTGCCCTTTGTCTTCTTCACTGGAGGAAAACCCGCTGCGGGTAGCGAAGCTTCAGGAAACGCAGCGTCTGCTCATCGAGATCGAGCAGAAGCTTGATTTTTTCATCATTTCTCTTGATGATCATCGTATAATAAGGAGTATTTTCCTCATAAGACGTATAATCATACTTCTTCAGCTTCTCTGTGCCGCCCTGTTTCTTATATTTGCGCACCAACTCATGGTCCGGAGGCGCCACCACCTCCAGATCCTTATAATAGAGATACTGCTCATTTTTACGCCGACGCTTCCCCCGAATCACATCGACGGTAAAAGATTCATTTTCAAAAATATACTCATAAGACCGATCCGCATTGTAGTTATAAAAATAGTACAGCAAGACCAGCATAAACGCAGGAAAAAAGAATGCATTATCAAAAATAATTCCCATCAAAATAAAAATTACCGCGAATACGATCATCAATCTGCTGAGAAGTTTTGAAAACTTTTTATTTTTACGGTGCACTTCTATTGTTATATTAAAATCCATTTTTAAACCATACATTCCATGACGGGTCCGCCATCATCGCTAATCTGTGCGGATCCGCCATGGCCTTTCCTTAAATACCCCGGAACAAACTCCCCGTAATTATAAAGATGCCAGATCATCTATATAAAGGTATACTGTTATACTGAACAAAGGCTTACTCCGCATATCCGTTCGGATTATTGCTCTGCCATCTCCAGGAATCCGCACACATCTCCTCGATGCCGTACTGCGCCTCCCAGCCAAGCTCTGCCTTCGCTTTTGCCGGATCGCAGTAGCACATGGCGATGTCTCCGGCACGGCGCGGCTTAATCTGGTAATTAATTGCATGACCGCAGGCTTTCTCAAACGCATGAACGACCTGAAGAACGCTGTAACCGTTCCCTGTTCCCAGATTATAAATGGAAACGCCCTCTTTGTCCGCCAGCTTCTCAATCGCTTTTACGTGTCCGGCCGCCAGGTCTACGACATGAATATAATCCCGGACACCAGTACCGTCCGGCGTATCATAATCATCTCCGAACACACCCAGGCATTCCAGCTTCCCGATCGCCACCTGCGCTACATAAGGGAGAAGGTTGTTCGGGATCCCCTTCGGGTCCTCGCCGATCATCCCGCTCTTATGCGCGCCGATCGGGTTGAAATAACGCAGCAGTACTACATTCCACTCCGGATCAGAGGTATGGATATCCGTAAGGATCTGCTCCAGCATGCTCTTCGTCCATCCGTAAGGATTCGTGCAGGTGCCCTTCGGACACTCTTCCGTAATCGGAATCATGGCCGGATCCCCGTAAACCGTCGCGGAAGAACTGAAAATGATGTTCTTGCAGCCGTAGTTTCTCATCACGTCTGTCAGCACCAGTGTACCGCCGATGTTATTGTGATAATACTCAATCGGCTTCGCTACCGACTCTCCCACAGCCTTTAATCCGGCAAAATGGATCACAGCCTCAATCTCGTTTTCCTCAAAAACCTTTGTCATCGCCTCACGGTCAAGGATATCCGCCTCATAAAACTTCAGCGTTTTTCCGGTGATCTCCTGCACCCGGTCCAGCGCTTTCTCGCTGGAATTATAAAGATTGTCTACAACGATCACGTCATATCCTGCATTTAAAAGTTCCACACATGTGTGGCTGCCGATGTAACCGGCGCCGCCTGTCACTAAGATAGTCATATTTGCCTCCTCCTGCAAAATTCTATTGTTATATTAAGTTTCTTACTTCGCACAGAATGTTACAGCTATCCAAAAAATTTAATTTATAAAATATCAATAAATCTCTGGAATGATTCTCGTCCTTCCGGCGTGCACTTGTACACACCCGCGTCCTCCAGAACTTTAACAAACACTTTTCCGATCTCGTCCTGCAGGATGGTTTCCACGTTCTCTTCTGTGAAAGTGTAAGCATCCTTAAAGGTGTCATACCAGTCGGCGTGTTTTTCCAGTGTCTCGTCCGTACGCAGGTCTTTTCCGGCCAGTATATACTCTGCCATGAGATCCATCTCGGATTTCAGGCGTGCCGGCAATACCGCCAGTCCCATGACCTCGATCAGGCCGATGTTCTCCTTCTTGATATGGTGCAGCTCCGCATGCGGATGATAAACGCCCAGCGGACACTCCTCCGTCGTAATGTTGTTGCGAAGCGCCAGATCGAGCTCATACTTTCCGTCACGCATACGGGCAATCGGTGTGATCGTGTTGTGAGGCTCCCCATCGGTCTCGGCAAAAATAAATGCCTCCTCATCCGTATAAGAACGCCATTTTTTCAGAATATGATCCGCCAGGTCGATCACGCGCTCATCATCGTTTCCGCGGATGCGGATCACAGACAGCGGCCAGTGGACAATCCCCGCCTCAATATCCTCATACCCGGGAACGGCAAATGTTTTTTCCATCTCCGCCACTTCCATGGCAAAGGTGTAATGTCCGCCCTGGAAATGATCATGGCTTAAAATCGAACCGCCGACGATCGGCAGATCCGCATTCGAGCCCAGGAAATAATGCGGAAACTGCTTTACAAAATCAAAGAGCTTCCGGAACGCTGCGCGGTCAATCTTCATCGGTACATGTTCCCCGTTAAACACGATGCAGTGCTCATTGTAATACACGTAAGGTGAATACTGGAATCCCCACTGACTGCCGTTGATGGTAATGGGAATAATCCTGTGATTCTGTCTGGCCGGGTGGTTCATTCTGCCGGCGTATCCTTCATTCTCCACACAGAGCTGACATTTCGGATACGCAGACTGCTTCGCCAGCTTCGCCGCAGCAATCGCTTTCGGATCCTTTTCCGGCTTACTTAAGTTAATCGTAATATCAATGTCCCCGTACTCAGACGGAGCCTTCCATTTCCGGTCTTTTGCAATGCGGTCTTTCCGGATATAGTTGGTCGCAACGCTGAACTTGTAATATGCATCCGTCGCCTGTTTGGGGCTGACCGCATAATTTTCCCGAAATGTGCGGATTACCTCAGACGGCCGCGGCGTCAGGCAATTCATCAGCTTCGTATCAAAAAGATCCCTCGAAACCACACCGCCATCCTTTAAAACGCCCGTCTCCAAAGCGTAATTCAGGATATGCGCGAGTGTGTCTGCCAGATCGATATCTGTGAAGTTTTCTTCCGGATCCTCATAGTCATCTTTCTCCAGCACTTCCAGAATCTGGTTCGTGCTGTAGATCCGCTCCTCTTCCGGAATAAGTCCGGCTTCGATGCCATACTGGACGAGCTTTTTAATGTAAACATCTACCATAATTATTGATTTCCCCCTTGTAATTCCTTCATAACAGCAGATGATTTCAAAATCATCACTCTTTTACTGCCATATACTTAAGATACATTGCAAACAGCCTTTTCATCTGCCTGCGCAGCCTCACAGAACACGTCCGCCGTCCCCGATCTCTACTACATAGAAATCAGCAGCATAACCGATCTTATCCAGGTATGCCTTTCCGACATTTTCAATGAACGCGTCTACGCAATCCTCTTTTACAATGCTGACTGTGCAGCCGCCGAAGCCTGCCCCTGTCATGCGGGAGCCGATGACACCTTCCTGCTCCCAGGCCGTCTCGACCAGCGTATCCAGCTCGATTCCGGTAACCTCGTAATCATCCCGAAGCGAAACATGGGAAGCATTCATCAGCCTGCCGAACTCTTCAATGTCGCCCTTCTGAAGAACCTCAACTGCCTTTAACGTGCGCTGATTCTCATAAACCGCGTGCTTCGCACGGCGCTGTCTGACTTCGCTCTTAATGAGATCCTTATTCGCCTCGAACTCCTCCTCCGTCAGTTCGCCAAGCGTCTGGATGTCCAGCTTTGCCTGAAGCTCCGCAACAGCCTGTTCGCACTCTGCACGGCGCTCGTTGTACTTGGAATCGCCCAATCCACGCTTTTTGTTGCTGCATGCAATGACAATCTTCGCGTCTTTTAACTCTAATGGCACGTATGTATAAGAAAGATCACTGCAATCCAGGAAAATCGCCATATCCTTTTTGCCCATGGCAATCGAAAACTGATCCATGATGCCGCAGTTTACTCCGTTAAAATGATTCTCACAGTACTGACCGAAAAGCGCGATATCCTGCATGCTCACATCCCCGAAACCATACAGATCACAGATTGCCACGCCGACAACCACTTCCACAGAAGAGGAAGAGGAAAGGCCGGAAGCATTCGGGATATTTCCGAAAAGCAGCATATCAAAGCCGGTCTCGATCGCATACCCTTTCTCAACGAATGTCCACACCATTCCTACCGGGTAGTTCGTCCAATCTGCCGCTTTGTCGTACACCATATTGTCAAGACTCGCCTCAATAATCCCCAGACTCTCAAAATTCTGCGAATAAAACCGCATTTTCCGGTCGTCTCTTTTGCGGACGATCGCATAGGTACCGATGGTCAGGGCACACGGAAAAACGTGTCCGCCGTTGTAATCGGTATGTTCGCCGATCATATTCACTCTGCCCGGGGCAAAGTACTTGCGGATGTCGCCGCCGTCGCCGAACTTTTCCTTAAAATCCTTCATTAACTCAGTTACCATTTTGTTCCCCTCCATATATTTCATTATAATTCAGTGATTATTCAGAACCAGGCTCGAAAATGCTGCTCATTTTCTCGCTGTCGCGTTCTCGCCAGATAAATTTGCAGAAAAACCAGCTTACGAATGCAGGCATCCGACACTGTTTTTCTGTAAATTTGCCTGGTTCTGAATAATCAAATCACACATTTATCTCCGCTTTGACACCCAGGACGTCTTTATTGGCTTCCAACACCGGATTTACACAGTCACGCAGGAATTTCTCTACCTGAAGTTCTGCTCTGCCGGTATATTTTGCCGGATCCATAGCTGCCTGAAGTTCATCCAGCGTCAGCCCGAAGCTCTCATCCGCCGCGATAAGCTCCAGAAGATTATTTTCCTTTCCGTTCTGCTTGACATTCGCCCCGGCTTCCATGGACAGCTGGCGAATCCGCTCATGAAGTTCCTGCCGGTCGCCGCCTTTTTTCACCGCGTCCATCATGATATTCTCCGTCGCCATAAACGGCAGCTCGCTCATCAAATGTTTTGTAATGACCTTGTCATAAACGACCAAGCCGTCCACCACATTGAGGCAGAGGTCAAGAACACCGTCGATGGCAAGAAATCCTTCCGCGATGGAAAGCCGCTTGTTCGCAGAATCGTCCAGTGTCCGCTCAAACCACTGAGTAGCAGAGGTAATCGCCGGATTTAACGCGTCAATCATGACATAACGGGAAATGGATGCAATCCGCTCACTCCGCATGGGGTTGCGCTTATATGCCATGGCAGAGGAACCGATCTGATTCTTCTCAAACGGCTCTTCCACTTCTTTCAGATGCTGAAGCAGGCGGATATCATTGGACATCTTGTGAGCGCTGGCCGCGATGCCTGCCACTACATTCATCACTCTCGTGTCCACTTTTCTGGAATAGGTCTGTCCGGACACCGGATAACATCCGGAAAATCCCATTTTTTCCGCGATCATCGGATCAATCTTATCAATCGTCTCCTGATCCCCGTCAAACAGCTCCAGAAAGCTCGCCTGCGTACCGGTCGTCCCCTTGGAGCCGAGCAGCTTCAAAGATCCGAGAACATAATCCAGATCCTCCAGATCCATCAAAAACTCCTGCGTCCAGAGAGTCGCACGCTTGCCCACGGTCGTCGGCTGCGCCGGCTGAAAATGAGTAAACGCCAGTGTCGGAAGAGATTTATATCTGTCCGCAAAAGCAGCAAGCTCGGCAATGACATTCACCAGTTTTGTGCGTACCAGCTTCAGCGCTTCAGACATAAGAATAATGTCTGTGTTGTCTCCCACATAACAGGAGGTAGCGCCCAGGTGAATGATTCCTTTGGCTTTCGGGCACTGAACGCCGTATGCGTATACATGAGACATCACATCATGGCGCACCAGTTTTTCCCGCTCTTTAGCCACCTCGAAGTTGATATCATCTTTATGAGCCTTCAATTCTTCAATCTGCTCATCGGTAATATCAAGGCCCAGCTCCTTCTCGGTCTCGGCCAGGGCAATCCACAGCCGTCTCCAGGTACGGAACTTCTTCTCCGGTGAAAAAATATATTGCATTTCCTTGCTTGCGTACCGCTCTGAGAGCGGACTGGAATATCTGTCGTTACTCATAAGATTCCTCCTCTATTTTTCGTAGTCCCCTCTTATATCTTCTTCCGGCGGGTCGAGCGGATATGTACCCGTAAAGCACCCTTTGCAGATCGGCAGGCCGCCCGCCATGGCGTCCAGGCGGTCGATCTCCAAGTAGGCCAGAGAATCCGCGCCGATAATCTGCCGGATATCTTCCACGGAGCGGTTATACGCGATCAGCTGCTCCCGCACGGGAATGTCCGTCCCGAAATAACACGGCCACAAAAAAGGCGGGGAACTGATGCGCACATGAACCTCTTTCGCACCGCCCTCTTTTAACATATTAACAATCAGATTGGATGTCGTACCGCGAACGATGGAATCATCGATCATAATAATCCGTTTGCCCTCCACTGCCTCACGGATGACATTCAACTTCACCCGGACACTCTGCTCCCGGCTGCTCTGCTTCGGCTTGATAAACGTCCGGCCCACGTAACTGTTTTTCATAAAGGCTACGCCATAGGGAATACCGGATTCCATCGCGTATCCCAGCGCCGCCGCATTGCCGGATTCCGGAACGCCGACCACCAGATCTGCTTCCACCGGCGAATCCTTCGCCAGAAACCGCCCTGCCATGATTCGTGCATTGTAAACACTGACACCGTCAAAGCGGCTGTCCATCCTTGCAAAATAAATATACTCAAAAATACACCGGCCCTGCTTCTCTTGCGGGATGGCATTCGTCATGTCTGACTGAATCTCTCCGTTCTCCGTAATCGTGACAACCTCACCCGGAAGAACATCCCGAACAAACTCTGCTCCGATCGTATCCAACGCACATGTCTCCGATGTGATAATATATGCGTTGTCGCGCTTTCCGATGCAGAGAGGCTTGAAACCAAACGGATCCCGGGCACCGATCAGCTTTCGAGGACTCATGACGACCAGTGAATACGCGCCTTTCATCTTATGCGCAGCGCGCCGTACCGCCTCCTCAACGGTCGCGGTGTGCAGACGCTCACGAGCGATATGATAAGCGATGACCTCTGAATCAATAGTCGTCTGAAAAATCGCACCGGTATACTCCAGGTCATGCCGAAGCTCAAGCGCATTGATCAGATTCCCGTTATGCGCCAGCGCCAGCGTACCCTTTACATAGTTTAAAACCAGCGGCTGCGCATTTTCTCTGGTAGAAGCCCCCGCTGTAGAGTAGCGGACATGTCCGACACCGATGTCCCCCTTCATGGATTTCAGCTGGTCTGCGGTGAATCCCTCACTCATCAGACCCATGCTTTTATGGGATGTAACTTTTCCCTTCGGGCCGTAGGTCTCGCTGACCGCAATACCGCAGCTCTCCTGTCCCCGATGCTGAAGGGCAAACAATCCATAATAAATCGTGGATGCTACATCGCCCCCGTCAAAATCATAGATTCCGAATACGCCGCACTCCTCGTGCAGGCGGTCAGAAGCCAAGTCAGTTTGTAAAATCTCCTGCATGTCAACCTCCGCGAAGTAAAACTGTCAGAAATCTTTTCCGGTCAGGAGCTTAAATGCTTCCTTATATTTTGCGATTATCTTATCAATTACCTCGTCCGGGAGCAGATAATCGCTGTCCGGATTCGCTTTTAACCAATCTCTGACAAACTGCTTATCATAGGACGGCTGTCCTTTTCCGGGCTCATAACCCTTAAGCGGCCAGAAGCGTGAGCTGTCCGGAGTAAGCATCTCGTCGCCAAGGACCACGTTGCCCTCCTCATCCAGACCAAACTCAAACTTGGTATCGGCAATGATGATTCCTCTGCTGTACGCGTATTCTGCGCATTTTTTATAAAGCGCAAGCGTATAATCGCGCAGTTTCGAAGCATACTCCACGCCTCTGCCCGGGAACTGCTTTTCCAGAATCTCTACGGTCCGCTCATAGCTGACATTCTCATCATGGTCGCCGATCTCCGCTTTCGTTGACGGCGTGTAAATGGGTTCCGGAAGCTTCTCCGACTCCTTTAAACCTGCCGGTAGCTGTATTCCGCAGACTGTGCCGTTCTTCTGGTAGCTGGCCCAGCCGCTGCCTGTGATATAGCCGCGGACAATACACTCTACCGGAAGCATATTCAGCTTCTGACATTTCATACTGTTGCCGTCAAAACGCTCCGTCCGGAAAAATTCCGGCATATCCGCCACATCCGTGGAAATCATATGGTTCGGAAGGATATCCTTCGTAAAATCAAACCAGAACTTCGACATCTGAGTCAGAATCGCGCCCTTGTCCGTCACCTTATTTTTTAAAATGACATCAAAAGCGGAGATGCGGTCTGTCGCTGTCATGATCAGACTGTCTCCGATGTCATAAATCTCACGTACTTTTCCCTCTTTTACCGGTTTATACTCCTGCATAATTGCCCATCCCTTCTAAAATAGTTACCATATTTTTACAACCCACTGCTTTTCATCCTCGCGGATAGAAAAACTGCTGTCAGGCATCCGCCACATAAAAATGCGCTCACCTTTTTGTATCATATCTCAAAAACGACTGCACTTCAACTGATTTTTTTGCAAATTTAATCACAAATTGTTCCGGATTTATCAATGAGTCTTGACTTCGCCGTACGAACCAATTTATAATAAAGGCACATGAATTTAGCCGTTCGGCGAAAATAAATTTATATGCGTAATTTTTTGTTCGTACGGCTTATTTTTAACCCCATTGTCAAATTCACATTGTTCAAATTGTTTATTAGTCAAATAAAAACTATAAACCGAACGGAGGTTACCATGAAAATTCTGAATACAGCTGATCTCGGAAGCGCCGTACGCTCACGCAGAAAATCGCTGAACTATACGCAGGCTTTCCTTTCTGATTTTACCGGCTTAAGCGTCAGCTTTATTTCCGACCTCGAAAACGGAAAACCAACCGTAGAATTTGAAAAAGTCCTGAAAATCATCAACATCCTCGGCATGGATCTTTGCATCGAAAACCGCGGTTGATTTCCACGCAGCCTATATTTTTCAACATTTCGAACGTAATATAGTTTACTGAGATCGGAGGTACTATGTCTATCAATTTATCTGTATATATTGAAATCAAAGGAAATCCTGCTCTTACCGGACATATTAACGGAGATCATACAGAAAATGCCCGATTTACGTATGATGAATCCTACATGTCCGCGCAGGACAGCCGACCAATATCAATCGCGCTTCCTTTTTCAACCCTGCCCTATAGTCCCGGCCGGACACGATGCTTCTTCGACGGACTTCTTCCTGAAGGTTATACCAGACGTTGTATCGCAGAAGAAATGCGCATTGACGTTCAGGACTGGCTTTCTCTCCTGAAAGAACTTGGAAGGGAATGTCTGGGAGCCATTCTGATTACAGATGAATTTGCTTCTGATTCCACCTCCCAGTATCAGGAATTAACAACAGAACAATTAAAACGTTTCGCCACGGAGGGTGCCGACGAATCCGCAGTTCTTGTGGCAAAATCACATCTGTCTCTAACCGGTGCTTCCGGAAAGACCGGTTTATATCTGGATCCAAAACAGAACAAATGGTTTCTCCCTGTCGGAACCGCACCCAGCACGCATATTGTCAAGCAAAGCCATGTTCGTCTGAAAAAAATCGTTGCCAACGAGCAGCTCTGCCTTCTGACAGCAGAAAAAATGGGAATCTCCGTCCCGCAAAGCTTTATCATTTCTTTTGATGATATCTCCAAAGATCATGTTTTGTTTGCAACCAGGAGATATGACAGAAAAATTCTCCCGGATTGTAAAAGAATAAACGGGCTCTCTGTACCATATCGGCTTCATCAGGAGGATTTTGCACAGGCTCTCGGAATTCCTGCCATCCGCAAATACGAAAAAAATACTGAAAATTATCTAGCAAAAATGTTCCGACTGCTTCGTGACTACTCTTCGAATCCACTGGAAGATCAGATGAAGCTATGGGATATTTGCATTTTCAACTATTTCATCGGGAATACTGATAACCATTTAAAAAATCTATCTCTTCTATACAGCGAAGACCTGAAGAGCATCCGTCTGGCACCTGCTTATGACATGCTTAGCACTTTAATCTACGAAAACAGTACAGATGAAATGGCATTTCGTATCGGCGGTGCATCTCGAATCCATGAGATTACCCGGGATAGTTTCAGAAGGGAAGCAAAAGAAATCGGCATTGGTGAAAAAATCGCAATGAATCACCTTGACAAAATGGCATCCGGCTTTGAAAAGTCGCTTCGGGAATCCTGCGAGGAACTTTGCAGGCAGGGATTTGATGAAGCCGAGGAAATTGCGCTGAAAATACTCAATAATTTCAAGAACAGAGTCGATCTGTAAAGTGATTCACTAAAAGGATATATTTTAAAGTGCACAATGAAAAACGATCACGCAAACAATTCAAACCTTGTGTCTGCGTGACCGTTTTATTTATCCCATGTCTCATATACTGTTGAAATGACAAGTCTTTGTATATGATTCAGATGACCAGAGGCTACATTTTTGCGATCTTTGATCCCTTGTCCCATTGCATTATTTTATCAGCAGCGACTGTCCGGTCATCTCTGCCGGCTGCTCCAATCCCATCAGCTCAATCAGCGTCGGCACGATATCTGCAAGGCAGCCTCCTTCTCTCAGCTTGTAAGAAGGATCCGCGTTTACAAGGATAAACGGTACCGGATTCGTGGTGTGCGCCGTATGCGGCTTTCCGGTCTCATAATCGATCATCTTCTCCGCGTTTCCGTGATCCGCGCAGATAAAGAGAATACCGTCCACATCCTTTATGGCCTGCACCGCATCGCCGACAAGACTGTCCACACGCTCCACCGCTTTTACCGCGGCAGGAATCACGCCGGTATGGCCTACCATATCCGGATTGGCAAAGTTAATGATGATCACGTCATACTTATCCGATTTGATCGCATCCACCAGATCCATGCCAACCTCCGGAGCACTCATCTCCGGCTTCAGGTCATACGTCGCCACTTCCTTCGGGGAAGCGACCAGCAGGCGCGCCTCGTCCACATTCGGTTCCTCCACGCCGCCGTTAAAGAAAAATGTCACATGGGCATACTTCTCTGTCTCAGCAAGGCGAAGCTGTTTCTTTCCCTCTTTTGCCAGGAACTCGCCGAATGTATTCTCGATCGTCTCCTTTTCGAAAGCAATGATCTTGTTCGGAATCGTCTCATCGTAATCCTTAAAGCAGACATAAGTAAGCTTCATGAAATCTCTCTCAAATCCGGTAAATGCTTCATCACAGAACGCACGGGTAATCTCGCGCGCACGGTCCGGGCGGAAATTGAAAAAGATCACGGAATCGTTTTCCTTTACCAAAGAAAGCGGCTTTCCATCCTCATCCGTGATAACAGTGGGCAGAACAAACTCATCTGTCACACCATTCGCATAGGAATCTGCCAACGCCTGCACAGGGTCTGTCGCCTGTACGCCGATACCATTCACCAGCGAATCGTACGCTATTTTCTCGCGATCCCAGTTGTTATCGCGATCCATCGCATAATAACGGCCGGAAAGAGAAGCGACTTTCCCTACGCCGATCTCATCCATCTTTGCGATCAGATCTTCCACATACCCTTTTCCGGATGCCGGCGGAGTATCCCTGCCATCGAGAAACGCATGAACGTATACTTTGGAAAGGCCGTTTTTCTTTGCCATTTCCAAAAGTCCGTACAGGTGTGTAATATGACTGTGCACACCGCCGTCAGAGACAAGTCCCCAGAGATGAAGATCTGAATCATGATCCTTACAGTTCTTCATCGCGGCAAGGAGAGCCTTGTTTTCAAAAAAGTCCCCGTCCTGAATAGCTTTCGTGATGCGTGTCAGATCCTGATAGATGATGCGCCCCGCGCCGATATTCATATGACCAACCTCGGAGTTGCCCATCTGGCCATCAGGAAGACCAACCGAAAGTCCGGAAGCGTTGCCTTTTACAAAAGGATACTCTGCCATCAGCTGATCCATCACCGGGGTATTGGCCATGGCGATAGCATTGCCCTCCGGGTTGTCGTTGAGGCCATAGCCGTCCAGAACCATCAAAACTATTGGCTTCTTCATATATATTTCCCTCTACTTTATTAGTAATTCACGATTGCGCCAAAGTCAGGCTTCAGGGAGGCACCGCCTACCAGGCCGCCGTCGATGTCCGGTTTTCCGAAGAGTTCTGCCGCGTTCTTGCCGTTTACGGATCCGCCGTACTGGATACGAATCGCCTCAGCGGTAGCTTCATCATAAACTTCTGCGATGCAGGCACGGATTGCCCCGCAAACTTCCTCTGCCTGGTCAGCAGTAGCGGTCTCGCCGGTACCGATCGCCCAGATCGGCTCATAAGCGATCACAGCGGTCTTCGCCTGGTCCGCGGTCACGTTCTGGAATGCGATCTTGATCTGCATACGGATCCAGTCGATGTAAATGCCCTGCTTGCGCTGAGTCAGTGTCTCGCCGCAGCAGATGATCGGAGTAAGATCATGCTCAAAAGCCTTCAGGACTTTCTTATTTACAGTCTCATCAGTCTCTGCAAAATACTCTCTTCTCTCTGAATGTCCGATAATCACATATTTTACGCCTGCGTCTACCAGCATCGCCGGTGCGATCTCGCCGGTGTAAGCGCCTTTTTCCTCATAGTACATATTCTCTGCACCAATCTGGATATTGGTGCCTTTTGCAGCCTCGATTGCCGGAATGATATCGATTGCGGGTACGCAGAACACAACATCCACATCATCATTCTTTACCAGGGGTTTTAACTCCTCGATCAGTGCGACTGCCTCGCTGGGAGTCTTGTTCATCTTCCAGTTTCCTGCGATAATTTTCTTTCTAGCCATTGTTTTACACTCCTTTATCTTTTTATAAGTGCAGCCCCTCCTTTTCTCTTACAAGCAAAAACCTTCATCCGATTTCCGACACAGATATGGAAAATCTGCTTACGGAAACGGACTTCAGGTTTTCTGCCAATTTATCCAAAGGGGCTGCATATACGATTCATTTACAACTTATTTAAATTATCAGCGATCATTTGCTGCCGCCACGCCGGGAAGCTCCTTGCCCTCCAGGAACTCTAAGGAAGCGCCGCCGCCGGTGGAGATATGAGTCATCTGTGCGCCGAAGCCAAGCTGGTTTACAGCTGCCGCGGAGTCGCCGCCGCCGATGATGGTGGTTGCATCTGTCTCAGCCAGGGCTTTCGCCACTGCGATGGTACCTGCTGCCAGAGTCGGATTCTCGAATACGCCCATCGGTCCGTTCCAGACGACAGTCTTTGCGGACTTCACAGCCTCCGCATAAAGCGCCTGTGTCTTCGGTCCGATATCACAGCCCTGACGGTCTGCCGGCATATTATCGGAATCATAAACCTCTGTCTCAACCTCAGCATCGATCGGATCCGGGAACTCTGCGATTGTCACGGAATCTACCGGGAGAAGCAGGGTCTTTCCGAGAGACTCGGCCTTTGCCATCATCTCTTTGCAGTAATCAATCTTGGAATCATCTACCAGAGAACTGCCGATCTCATAACCTTTTGCCTTCTGGAAAGTGTAAGCCATGCCGCCGCCGATGATCAATGTGTCGCACTTCTCAAGCAGGTTGGAAATTACATTCAGTTTGTCCGCCACTTTCGCTCCTCCGAGGATAGCGACAAACGGGCGCTCCGGAGTCTCTACCGCATTGCCGAGGAAATCAATCTCTTTCTGCATCAGATAGCCGACTACCGCGGTATCTACCAGCTTCGCCACGCCTACGTTGGAGCAGTGCGCACGATGAGCGGTACCGAAAGCGTCATTTACAAACACATCGCAAAGGGAAGCAAGATCTTTTGAAAATGCCTCGCCGTTCTTCGTCTCCTCCGGGCGGAAACGGGTGTTCTCCAGAAGGATCACATCGCCGTCCTTCATCGCCTCAACCGCTGCTCTCGCATTCGGTCCGACAACCTCAGGATCAGCCGCAAACTTTACTTCCTGACCGAGAAGCTCAGATAACCGTGCAGCTACGGGAGCGAGAGTCTTGGTCTTCTTGTCTTCCTCCGTCTTTACTTTGCCGAGGTGGGAGCAAAGGATTACTTTGCCGCCGTCTGCAATCAGCTTTTTAATCGTAGGAAGAGCCGCAACCAGACGGTTCTCATCGGTGATCTGTCCATTCTTTAAGGGTACGTTGAAATCGCATCTGCAGAGAACCTTTAAGCCCTTTACATTGATGTCGTCTACGGATTTTTTATTTAATCCCATGTCTTATTCTCCTTTTCATATAATAAACGAACATGACTGCTACGCAGTCACCACTATACATGAAAGTCGATTGTTCCGTGCCCTGCACAGCTGTGCATAAGTTCAATTACGGAAATCACAGATTTCCTATTTCACTTATCTCGCAATCGCTGCCAGTATAGCTTTGCATAAGCTCTCACTAAATTCGCATTGCATGCTCATTAAGGGAGAGCATTATCGCAATCCGGGCTAATCGCCCTACTTGCTCATACCGGTCAGGTTCTCTGATATTCTGTTATTCAGGTGTGCAAGCCCCCTGTCTGACAGTCTATCGAGAACACTTTCATAGTAAAAAGAAAAGGGCCCGGTCCTTGTCTGACCGGACCCTCAAGAGTCTTTGCATCAAAGTTACGATTCACGGCCGCTCTGCCATTTGGGCCGTCACAGCGTGGAAACGGTGAATAGTAACTGATAAATTATGCCAGCTCAGCGAAGTACTTGATGGTACGAACCATCTGGCTTGTGTAGCTGTTCTCATTGTCATACCAGGAAACAACCTGTACCTGTGTGGTGCCGTTGTCAAGCGGAAGAACCATGGTCTGAGTTGCATCAAAGAGAGAACCATAGGTCATGCCGACGATATCGGAAGAAACGATCTCGTCCTCATTGTAACCATAAGACTCGTTTGCTGCAGCCTTCATTGCCGCGTTGATCTCCTCAACAGTAACGTCACCCTCTACGACTGCATTCAGCATGGTGGTGGAACCGGTCGGGGTCGGTACACGCTGTGCAGCGCCGATCAGCTTGCCGGAAAGCTCCGGGATAACAAGGCCGATTGCTTTTGCAGCACCGGTGCTGTTCGGAACGATATTTACCGCAGCTGCACGGGATCTTCTCAGATCACCCTTTCTCTGCGGGCCGTCCAGTGTCATCTGGTCGCCGGTGTAAGCGTGAATGGTGCACATGATACCGGTCTTGATCGGAGCCAGGTTGTTCAGAGCCTGAGCCATCGGAGCAAGGCAGTTCGTGGTGCAGGAAGCTGCAGAAATGATGGTATCCTCAGCAGTCAGGATATCCTGGTTTACATTATATACTACGGTAGGAAGGTCATTGCCGGCCGGAGCAGAGATAACGACTTTCTTCGCGCCTGCATTGATGTGTGCCTGTGCTTTTGCCTTGGAAGTGTAGAATCCGGAGCACTCCAGAACTACATCAACATCCAGCGCCGCCCAAGGGCAGTTGTTAGCATCCGGCTCAGCGTAGATCTTGATCTCCTGGCCATCAACGGTGATAGAATCCTCACCTGCGCTGACGGTATCAGCCTTTGCATATTTACCCTGAGAAGAATCATACTTTAATAAGTGAGCCAGCATCTTAGGGCTTGTCAGATCATTGATCGCCACGATCTCGTATCCCTCTGCGCCAAACATCTGTCTGAAAGCCAGACGGCCGATACGGCCAAATCCATTGATTGCAACTTTTACTGCCATTTTTCATTCCTCCTAAAAAATAATTTAATTTTACTTACCCATATAAAATTGGAATTTTCTATCTCCAATCCTTCCCTATTCTACCTAATTCATTCAAAGATTTCAATACTTTCCAGTATCGAAAATTAAATTTTGTTAATTTTTTGTCTATCTCATAATTTTTTCTCTGTTTTTTGGTAGAATCGACCACAAAATCAACTATACGCACAAAAAAATTGCTTCCCGTTTCCCGTGTTTTATGCTATCTTACCTATGGAAGTGCAGTCAGCAGACCTGCATATAGCGTGCCTGCACGGCTATGATGCCGGAAACCGCACGGCTTTCATATTCGAAACATTTACAAGAAGGAGGACTCCCCATGCTCTGGGACACACATATGCACACTTCATTTTCCGGCGACAGCGACGCTGCACCGGAGAGTATGATTCGGCAGGCAATGGCTATTGGCCTGGGCGGAATCTGTATCACCGACCATCTGGATCTGGACTATCCGGAGGAACCGGATCTGTTTCTGCTCGATCTTGAAAATTACTGTCCGAAGATCGCTCGCCTGCGCGAGGCGTATCGGGGAACCTTTTCCGTCTGCCGGGGAATCGAGCTGGGATTGCAGCCGCACCTGGCCGAAAAACACCACGCCGTAACGGAGACAAATGCCTTCGACTTTGTGATCGGCTCCTCCCACGTCGTACACGGGATGGATCCCTACTATCCCGCCTATTACGAAGGAAGAACAGAAAAAGAAGCTTATACTGAATACTTTGAATCGATACTGGAAAACATCCGCGCTTTTGACGGCTTTGATGTGTACGGACACATTGACTATGTCGTCCGCTACGGTCCAAACCGGAACGCCGACTACAATTATTCCCGCTATCAGGACGTGATTGATGAAATTTTAAAACAGCTGATTTCCCGAGGAAAGGGAATCGAAATCAATACCGCCGGATTTCGGTATGGACTGAGGCACCCTAACCCCACCGAAGATATCATTCGCAGATATCATGAACTGGGCGGGGAAATCATCACCCTCGGCTCGGATGCTCACCGCCCGGAGGATGTTGGTGCAGACTTTGACAAAATCCCCGGAATCTTATGTGAATGCGGGGTGAAATATTTTACCGTATTTCACAGGAGAGTGCCGGAGTTTCTGAAGCTATAGGAGCCGCACTGATGCAGAAAACGCACGGCAAACTCCGGATTGGAATAATAATAAAGATGCGGAAATCCCGCCGCAAAATTCTCTCCGGCAGCCATGCATTCCCAGTTTCGTTTTCCGCCGGGCTTGCAGGCATGAAATGCTCCCCCATTACAGGAACTGTCAAAATAGTGAAACTCGTGGCCGTGAATGCTGCATCCGGCATCTCCGAAAATCTGTGACTGATTCGCAGTCAATGTAATATAACCGAATCGGGTAAGACGTTCTGTCCGATGCACATGGCCGTGAATGATACCGACCATCGGCCATACTCTGCCATCCATATCCTCCATCGTATCATGGAGATACATAAAACCGCCGCACTCTGCCAGATACGGAAGACCGGAAGCAATTGCTCTGCGAACGGATGTGAGCATCGATTGATTCCCGCTCAGCCGGGAAGCATACAGCTCCGGGTAACCGCCGACGAGAATCATTCCCTGCACATTTTCAGGCAAATACTCATCGTGCAGCGGAGAAAAGAAAACCAGGTCAGCGCCAAGCGTTTGCAGGAGTTCCAGATTATCTTCATAATAAAAACAAAATGCCTCATCTCTTGCGATGGCGATGCGCGGTCTTTGGAAAGGATGCTCCTCTGTCAGGTTCCGAATCGCATCCGGCATCGGGCAATCCATCTCTGAAGCAGTCCCCGCCAATTCCAATATTCCGTCGATATCTAAGGTTTTCTCTAATATCCCGGCCAGCTTCTGAAGTTTTCGGCGAATTCCGTCGATCTCATCCGGGGTCACCAGTCCCAGGTGACGGCTCTCAATCACACAATCCTCCACCCGGGGCACATACCCCAGCACCCGAACCGGAAGCTCTCTCTCAATCTCATTTTTCAACCCCGGATAGACGGATGGTGAAGTTTGATTTAAAATTACTCCGCGAATATGGCTGTCAAAGATTCCCGAATTGACCTTCTGCGGGCAAAATTCCAGAAACCCTTTGATCAGAGGAACCGCGGACAGACTCATTCCTTTTGCGTTTACCACCAGGATGACCGGCGTATCTGTTGCATCCGCAAGTTCCCAGGAAGACGCTCCCGCAGTTATGCCGCCTATACCGTCATAAAATCCCATGACGCCCTCGATCACAGAGATTTCCGCCTTTGCCGCCGAACGGCCAAAAAGATATCGAACCGTCTCCGCCGGGGCAAAAAAAGTATCCAGGTTTCGCGACGGTGTACCGATAACTTTTGTATGGAACATAGGGTCAATATAGTCCGGTCCGCATTTAAAGGAAACCGATTTTATATTCCGATTGACCAGCGCCTGTAAAAGGCCGCAGGTGATCAGGGTTTTTCCGCTGCCGCTTGCAGGGGCGGCGAGCATGATGCGCGGGTATTGCATGGTGACTCCTTTTTATTCTTGGACGGATGTGGAAGAGGTTATCAGTATGCATTCACAGCCCTCCACCTCACATGCGCAATTCACGCCTGTTTCACAGGCTCACTCGCCCGCTTACGCGTGCTGGAATTGCTTATGTGGGTGGAGGTCTCCGTTCCACTTCGGTCGGCGCAAAACAGATGTCCACTGGACATCTTGCGCCCTGCTTCACAGGCACAATAGAGGCATAAACACAGCCTCTTACGTGCCAGCACGACGAGTCTGCGTTTATGCCTCTATCGGCTGTGAATAGTAACATGTAATAACATACACCGGGTTCTGTCCGGTCATCATATGGTACTTCCCGGCCGATTTGGATTTGGCTACAGTGACGCAGGCGATGTCTGAAACGGTAAGACGCAGATCATCTGCCGCTGTCAGCGTTTCTGTCAGGGTTTCCAGCGTGATGCAGTTTAACACAATGCGGACGGAAGGGTTCTTTTTTATCAGTGCCGACAGAATACTTTTCAGGTTTCCGCCGCTGCCGCCGATGAAAACATGCGTCGGCGCGGGAAGGTCTCTCAATACGTCCGGCGCTCTTCCCGGAACGATTTCCAGATTGGATACCGCGAACCGTTTTCGGTTTTCCGCCACCAGTTTCCAGGCATCTTCTTTCCATTCGATCGCATAGACTCTGCCGCGGTCCGCCATGCGGGCGCATTCAACCGCAACAGATCCCGTCCCGGCTCCCACATCATAGACGACGGCGTCCCGTGTCAGCTGCAGTTTTGAGATGGAGACGCTGCGCACTTCTTCCTTTGTCATCGGAGCGCTCCCCCTTAAGAAAGCCGCGTCACAAATCCCATGAGTGACAACCTCTCCGCATGCCTGCGGGTTCATAAAGACCGCCACGAACATTCCCTGAGAATCAAAGTTCACATAATCCCGTGCGCTGCCTTCATAGATTGCTTCCGACGGATAACTCAGGTTTGCGCCGACATACATTCTTATGTCTCCAAGGCCGAAAAGCGCCAGTTTTTCCGCGATTGAACAAATGCTCTTCGCATCGGACGCAAGAGTAAACACCTTTTCATTACAGCGCACCGCCGAGATCAGATTCTGTTCTCTTCCGTGGCTGCTGATCAGCTTCATATCCTCCCAGGGCATATGAAGTTTCGCGGCAAAATACGCCACAGAAGAAATACCGGGAAGGAGACGGATGTCAAACTGCCGCCCGCCAATCTCGATCCGCTGCCCGTCACTTTCCAACTGCCGTACTTCGGGTGCCGCTATTTCGTTTGTTTCCTTCTCACCTTTTCCGAAGGTTTCCAGCAGCTGCTTCGCTCCGCTGTAAAACCCTACGTCCCCGGAGAACGCGATGACGATTTTTTTATACTCCGAATGCGCTCTGATATAATCCGCAATTTCACTGCTGAGATAAATCGCCGCGGTCGGTTTTTCAAAATCACGCAGAGCTTCCAGCATACGTCTGGCGCCGATGATACAATCTGCTTCCCGACAGGCGTTTACGGCCTCGAGTGTCATCGTTTCTCTTCCGCCCATACCGATACCAAGAAGTGTGATGCGGCGTGCAGACTGCCCTTTACCGCAGGAATTTTCAGAATATACCTCATCGTATTCCCGAACGTTCATATTTCTGCCGTTTCTGAACATATTTTCATCATCCCGGCCGCTCTGATTTCTCGTTGTTTCCGCATAACTACATCGATTAGAATTACAGTTCCATTTATCAAGAACGATTTTCCGGATCTCATCGACTGAAAAACCATCCTCTTTTAGCGGCCGCCGGATGACCGCGCAGATTGCACCGCAATCCTGCGCTGCTTCAACCTTTTCACGAAATCCTCCGGCCGCGCCGGATTCTTTTGTAACCAGATACTCGGCCTCTGTCATACGAATCGTTGCCGCGTTCATTTCCCTGGAAAAAGGGCCCTGCATGCAGATGACCTGTTTTTTTGACAGCCCATACTCTGCCATCTTTGCAAAAATATCATCCTGCAGCAATGCACGGACATAGATTCGCTCCCGTTTCTCGATCGCCCCCGCAAAAACCGGGAGTTCCTTGATGCCTGTTGTAAGAAGGATATTCCCTTCCTGCCCGTTCAGCCACCGGGCAGCTGCAGCAGGATCCTCAAAATAAATCAACCCGTCTTCCTGCTTTATCTCTGCCTCATTCCTCAAAAGGCGATAGTATGCTGTCTGCGTTTTTCCGCAGGCAGCACGAATATTTTTTGTCGCCTCATCCGCGTAAGGATGCGTGGCATCAATGACTGCAAGCGGTTTTTGGGAACCAATCAGATCCTCCATCGCGCTTTGATCCATCCTGCCGGTTTTTACCCGAATGAAAGGGGAGGAATGCAAAAGCTCTTCCCCGTATTCTGTTGCAACACAGACGAGTGCAGACACCTGATTGGCATCCATAAATTCCGCCAGTTCCCGCCCTTCGCTGGTCCCCGCAAAGACGAGAAAGTGTCTTTCATTTCTACTTGTGTGCTTCGCTGATTCCCGGGTTTCGATGCCCGCTGCATATTTTTTATTCAAAGAATACCTCCCATGGCTGTTCCAGAAGCGCCGCGGTCACACCGTTCCCGGCCGCTTTTCTGCACAAAAACCGTGCGCCTTCCCTTTCCCCGCTGTCAACCGCAGCCATCGCTGCCCGCTCACAGACATTGTCCGCACCCGTGACACTGCTGACAAAAGCAGAGGACGTGTATTCTCCGGGAAGTTCGTTTAGCTTCTCTGCGGAAAAAGTCACAAACGGTACAGCAAGTTCTTCTGCAAAAGCCTTCAGCCCCGCTTCCTTTGCTTTTAAATCAATCGAAGCGATTTTACATATACTTTGCGGGGCGACCTTTTGTTCCCGCAGCAGAGAAAAAACGAATTTTCTGATTTCTTCCGCGGATTTTCCTTTTTTGCAGCCGATACCGAGAATAACGGCACGGGGCACGAGATGAAGATTTCCGCACTTCTTTGCCGCCGCATCGGTTCCTTCCGATTCTTTTGCCCTGAACATCCCCTGCTCATCTGTTTGTATACGATCACTTATCTGCTTATTTCTCACAGATACAATGACTGCTCCGTCCTGTTCCGGCAGCGTATCTGCATCCACCCGCTTAAGTTCCGGCGGAACCTGTCCGCTTACGCGCCCCTCACAACAAAAGGGCACAGTCTCACCATTCACAATCCGTGCTGCAACCGCTTTCGCTGCCGTCAAATCCGTGATATACAGGTGATTTTTCTGTGCCCAGACATCAATTGCCAGCTTTCCTCTGACATCCGAAGCCGTCGTGATCACCGGATCAGCGCCCAGCCTTTCCGCAAGGAAACGGTTCAGTTCGTTCCCACCACCCAGGTGTCCCGAGAGAAGGGAAATCATATGCTTTCCGGCTTCATCCGCTACCAGAACTGCCGGATCTTTTATCTTAGAAACCAAAAACGGGGCAATCGTTCGTACCGCAATTCCGGAAGCGCCGATAAATATCAATGCATCAACAACGGGAAAAATCGACGCGCACCAGTCGTGAAGGCTTTCGCTGACATCAACCACTCCCTGATTCATGCAATCAGGAAACTTCATTTTCCTGTATAAAATTATCTCCGGAGATTCTGGGCATTCCTCATCAGAAAATTGCTCCGTATTGCGGAATGTTTCCAACATTTTACCAGCCAGGCTGCCGCCCTGCTCTGTGAAAAAAATTATCGCGATTCTTTTTTTCATTCATTTTCACCGATTCTCCGAATTCTCTCCCACAGTATCATTCAGATAGTTCTCAACCATGGCAACCACTTCTTTTGCAATCTCTACCTGTTCTCTTGCCTCATCAACAGAAATAATGTAAAAGTCATCATAGTCACTGGCATGACGTACTTCCTGTGCACGACTGATTTTTCTGCTAATCGATTTAGGGAAAATACCTGTCTGGACAAAATCTTTATTAAAATTTCCTATTACACGTGAATGGTGTTTATATGATTTAAATTCGAGTGCGAGACAAGCAGATACTGCCCGAAATATTGCATAGTAGGCTCGGTTATTAGATGTTCTATAGTGACCAGCCTCGAAATTCAGTACCGCGGCTTCCACATCTTCTTTTGCCACTGAAAGACGGTACTGCGCCAACTCTCTGGCTCCATCAATATCGTCCAATTCAAGCTGCATATAGTTCTACCCCCTCTTTTTTGATTTGATTATAAAACGGATACGCCCTCAGCCATTTATTAAAATGATCACAATTTTTCACTTGCGGCATTATTTCCACATCATTCTCAAAGTTATAATCAAAAGTCAAATCCGAAAGCAACCTCTGTCTTGCCTTTATTTGCGAATCACTTAAGTTTACCAAAATCATAATATCAATATCTGAATTTTCATGATAATCGCCTCTGGCATATGACCCATATAAAAAAACGGTTTTCAATTCATTACCATATATTTTTTGTATCCCATTCACATATTGCGTTAGCATTTTTTTTAAATCTTGCGGCATATAACATACCTCCTGCCTTTTGTATCACCATATTGTAAATGAAACAACTTGAAAAGTAAAGTCATCACATAAGACGTGACAGGATCTCCCCCGCATTCTCCGTCCGTCCCAGTTCTCCGTAAACATTAGAGAAGACAACTGCGCCGATTTTCAGCCGTCCCTGCGCCCGCCGGTTCAGATGATAGCCGATTTTTTCTACAAGAATCTCCAATGTCCGCTGCCAGACATCGGTCTCGCGAATGATGCGGAGCCCCTCATCCGTCGTGACCGCTTCCAGAATCTGCCGTGCGCGGTCGGCGTCGATGCCTGCCGCAAGCGCCGCGGACGCAAGAATTTCCATCCTGGCATCAGCCTCCCTGGAATGTGTATTCATAATACCGCCCGCCACCTTGACAAATTTTCCGATATGAGCGACAAAGAGCAGCCCGGAAAGTTCCAGATTTACAGCCAGATCAATCGTCTGCCCCACATAATTGCTGCACTTCACCGCGTCTTCTGCGTCAAACGGAAAATTATCTCTCAGATACTCTGTTCCGTAATTACCGGGTGTGACCAGAACATATTCGTTTTGCAATGATTTTTGCTTCAGTTCCAACTCTATCGTCGCCACCAGCGCCTGTTCGCTCATCGGCTCCACAATACCGCTGGTTCCAAGGATTGAGATGCCTCCCTCAATCCCCAGCCTCGGATTGAACGTTTTTGCCGCCAGCTCCCGTCCCGCAGGAGCAGAAATTATCACCTCCAGGCCTCCGGTATAACCATACTCCGCGCAGACCTTCCGTACTTCTTTCAAAATCATTTCCCGGGGCACTTTGTTGATCGCCGGCGCCCCGATGGGTTGCTCCAGACCCGGAAGCGTCACCGTACCGATTCCCTCGCCGCCGCGCAGGCTGATTGCTTCCGGACTCCATCCGAACTGCTCCATCTGCTGCAGACATTCTTCCCTGCCGCACTTACGAACGCGCGCATATACCAACAGTCCGTCCGTCACATCCGGGTCGTCTCCGGCGTCTTTGCGTATCGCACAGCCGGCTGACTGTTCCTCCCACGTAAGCTCCGTCGGCTCCAGAAACAGCGTAATCCCCTTCGGCGTCGTCAGCCGAACAACATCCACGGCCTGCCGAGAAAACAGCATCCGCGCTGCCGCCTGCGCCGCTGCCGCCGCGCAGCTCCCGGTCGTATAACCGAAGCGCAGCCTGCGGTCGCCCCTGATGATGTATTTATCCACTAAACCATTTTTCATTCGAAAAACCCGCTTACCCGCATATATTTCACTAATCTCAGTTATAGGTCAGATTATATGAGATATAGCTCTTTCACTCAGCCTCTACCCTCGGCGGGGAAATGACCCACTCTGTTTCCGCAAGCAGGCTTCCCATGCCTGCGTCGGAAATCAGATGGGTCATTTCTCCTCATAACAAGGGTTCATATCAATCCTTAAAGCAAATATACTCTTTTTCGTAATTTCCCCACCAGGAAGTACGCACCCTGTCGCAGCGCTCAGATGCCACAAAATAAATCGTCGAAAAAAGCATCTCCGCGGCATTCAGCCTCACGATGATCTGCAGCAGCTTATCATCCAGCGGAAAAATAATCTCCTCCTCCACATCCTCCGGCATCGGAGCAATCAGGTTTAAGTATTCCACTTCTCCCGGAGAAAGAAGCTCATTCACCATCTCTCTGGCATCATAATCCAGGCGAAAATAGTAAAAATCCGCAAAGGCATTTTCTGCTCCGTACTCCTTTTTCAGGCTCTTAAAGTGCGAATACGCACGTTTCTCATCCATCGTCAGCTTTACGTCCGCGTATTCCTTCAGGCCGGTTGTAATCTTATCGAAGTAAATGGCTCCTTTTTCCGTCAACTGCTGTACTGTCATATGTATTTCTCCCGATCGTCTAAAAATCCTGATATGCTACCGACCCATCCGAATACGTAATAATATAATATCCATGTCCGGATCCGTCACAATCGTAAACCGCTTCCTTAGAAACCACGGTCTTTCCTGAGGATGAACTGCCGGAAGATGAGCTGCCGGAAGACGAGCTTCCTGAGGACGAACTTGAAGATGAGCTGCTCTTCTGCTTTGTCCCCTGCAGGATAATCCTGTTCACCGGTTCTTTTGTGACTTCCTCACTGACCAGCTCGCGGCTCTCCTCCTCGCCATCCACATATGTCACCTCATAGGTGAGTTCCTTCGTTCCGTTCTGTCCTTCCTGCTTCACGGAAGTCTGTCCGGAATAGAGAGATGAGCTGCTCTCATATACCGTCTCGTATGCAATTTCTTCCTCTTCGACAATCTGCTTTTTCGTCACATACTGTATCTCAATCTCTGTTCCGTCAGCCAAAGCAGCCGTGACTTCCGGAGTGACCCGGTCTTCCTCATCCAGGTCGATCCCGACCTCCTTAAGAAGTTCATCCACGGTGGAAGCCTGCGTCACAACATACTCAGATTCTCCGTTCGCTGTAATCGTAACACCAAAACGGCGCTGCACCTCAATCGTCATACCGTCAGTCAGATAAGCCGCCGTGTCATGATTGATCAGGTCATTTTCACCCAATGTGACCCCGGCTGCCTCCAGTGCATCTTCCACCTTGCCGCCGGTCAGGACAATTTCCTCTTCTTCTGTTCCGTCGCTGACGGTTACAGCCGCGCAGCGCTCAATAGAAATACTCTCATCGCCGGCCTGAATCTGATAATCCGCCTCCGGCATTACCTCATCATCGACTCCCACCGTAATCTCCGCGCGTTCCAGAACCGAGGCAACCGTCTCTCCGGCTGACACACTGATCACGGTTTTATACTGCCCGTCCAGAATACTGATCTCAAACTCCTCTTTTTCTCCGCACGCAGAACACAGAGAAAGGACTCCGACGCATCCCGCCGCCAGAAAGAGATTGCGAAATATTTTTTTTCTGCTATATCGTCTTTGTGTCGTTTTTCTATTCGACATTATCCCAGCCTCCATATTTCCGGTTTCCTTAAAACCACAATCTACTGCAGATAAGCCTCCGTCTCAACACTCACTGCCTTTACCACTGCCGCGTCATCACCGTTTACCGTAATTACCTCAACGTTCAACGTCGTATTTCCATCGGATGTCATCACAGCAAGGGAATCCTTTGATAAGTAAAACTGATATCCGAAGTCAGACTCATCTGACGATACCAGAAAAGCAGGGAATGTCTTTGCAGTCTCTCCCACCGTCAATCGAAGGTACACTTCACAGTCTTCTGCAGCAGTTGTCTCGTCCAGAACACCGTTAATGCTCAGATAAGAAATATCATTTTCAGATTCTCCGACCTCACAGGTGGTATTGTTTTCCGCTGACTCTGTCTCCATTGTAAACTCTGTCTCCAGAGTCTGGATCAGCGGCGGATTCTCGGCAAACTCATTGATATTCCGCTCAACCTTTTCAATAACAACGGTCTCCGGGCTGTAGGTTTCCATATATTCCCCTAGCTTATAGGGCACACTCTTGGAAAAATATGCCTCTGAGAATTCATTTGCCATCAAAGGAAGCAGTGTATTTCCAAAAGAATCGCGGAACATCAGCAGGCTCCCCTCTCCTTCGGCGTTCTCTGTCTCAATCCAGGCATCCTCCACACTCTCCGTGTCCGTCACATAAGTGTAGGTGGATTCATACTGATATTCATAATTCCATTCCGGCTCTGAAGTCAGCGGGTAGATCATGGCATTCAGGTCACCGATTTCCGTGTTTGTTCTCACAGCTGTGACCGTTTCCAGAAGATCATGGTCAATCCCCATACCGCCCAGGATTTCGTTATAAGCAAGAACCGCTCCCTTCGCATTCCAGTGGGAATCTCTCTTTAAATATAAGGTCTCCTCCTGCTCCTCAAAAGCCGAGAACAGGTCAATATACGCTACATTCTGAGTTTCAAGTGCCTCCGCCAGCCTGTCCGCATTTTTCTCCGTGCTGACAACATAGGAGTCATAATAGGGCATATTCTCGCCGTAAAGCGTATTTTTATTCGGAGCCACCGTCACGGCAAACTGTGCGCCCGCGCTTTCCACATAATCCTGCGTCAACGCCAGGTTATACGCTGCGTTATAGATTGCCCTGTCTGACATCAGATTCTGACCCAGATAATCATCCAGAGTCGCGCTGTAATACAGCCACCCGTTCTCTCCCTTAATAATAGTATCGACATTGGATACCTGAAACACTTCGCTCTGGATCACCGCGTCCGCATTGACAAGCGCCTCGCGGAATGCAAAATGATCTTCAAAGTACTCACTCAGTTCATCGAAAAAATCAAGATTTACCGAGCCGTCCGCCATAAGCTCCGGGAAAGAAGCCAACGTCTTATTTTCTGTCGTTGTATCTGTCCGAAATGCCGTCATCCCCGCGAAAGGAACGAGACAGATGGCCATGCCGATTGCCATATAGCAAATTGCCGCTGATTTTTTCATGATCAAGCTCTCTCCTTTCGCATATTAAAACCGAAAATAAATGAACGGATTATAGGTGTTGCCGGACAAACGAATCATGCACCAGCACAAAACCAGAATGGAAGCCGCACCAAGGCATCCCTGCAGCAGCTTCTGTTTTCCCGAAGTTTCCGCTGCAGATACAGACAACGATGCCCGGATCCGATCTGTCAGAGGGCGAATCGGCGCCGCTCCGATCACAGCAACAATAAAGATAAAGATAAACCACGGTGTCAGCTGCTGCCAGGCAAAGCTCACGCATGCCGCGTCAAAATGCATGCCCGTAAACATCTGACGAATCATATACATGCCCTGAGACAGGGTATCCGCCCGAAATACGACAAACCCCAGGCACACCACAAGCAACGTATAGATGCGACGGATAAACTTCGGAATCTTTTTGAAGAAAGCCAGATACTCTTCCAAAAGTAAAAACAGACCATGCCACAATCCCCAAATGATAAATGTCCAGCTCGCACCGTGCCAGAGTCCGGTGAAAAAGAAAACGATAATCTTATTCACACAGGTACGCAGCTTTCCTTTTCGGTTTCCGCCCAGCGGAATATACAGATATTCCTTAAACCAGGTGGAAAGGGAGATGTGCCATCTGCGCCAGAACTCCTTAATACTTGATGAACCGTAAGGATAAAGGAAATTCTCTTTAAACTGAAAGCCGAACATCTTGCCAAGGCCGATCGCCATGTCGCTGTATCCGCTGAAATCATAGTAAATCTGCAGCATATAGGCCAATGCAGCAATCCACGCCACCGCAATATTGATGCTGCCCTGATCTGCCGTAAAAATCGCGTCTGCCACCTCGCCTACCGTATTGGCGATCAGCACCTTTTTCCCCAGTCCGAAGATAAACCGTCGGAATCCGTCCGCCACCTGAGAGGCCTCCTGCTTCCGGTTCTCAATCGCTTCATAAATATCCTTATACTTTACAATCGGTCCCGCGATCAGCTGAGGGAAGAAGGAAATATAAAGCAGCACATGGGCAAGATTCTTCTGAACCTTCACCTCTCCTCTGTAAACATCAATCACATAGGACAGCGCCTGAAACGTGAAAAAGGAGATTCCAATCGGGAGCGCCAGATCCGGTACCGGCAGATTTGCCGGGGTAAGCCGATTAATGTTTTCCACAAGGAATCCTGCGTACTTAAATACTCCCAGTGCACCCAGGTTGGCGGCAACCCCGACTGCCAGGATCGCTTTTTTATGATCTTTCGCAGCATCAATCCCTCTGGCGATCAGATAATTGACCACCACGCTGCCCAGCATCAGAAAAACGTAGACCGGCTCGCCGTACGCGTAGAACAGCAAGCTGGCCACAATTAAAATCGCATTTTTTGCACGCCGGTTCGGTATGATACAATACAGAATAAATACCACCGGCAAAAACACACACAAAAACTCTAAAGAACTGAATATCACTTCCAGACTGCCTTTCCGCCTGACAGGCTAAGGGTATATCTCGCAGAACAGGAATGTCTGTACGCATAGGTAGATTCCGTTCTCATATAGGAATTAATCGACGGATGATTCATCTGCATGTTTGCGTCACAAATATACCATGTCCCGTTTACTTTTACCTCCGTCCAGCCATGTGCCGTCATGCCTCCGCTCGCACTGGAGATCTTGCCGACTGCTACTCTGGATTCATAACCGAGAACCTTTGCGATACACGCAAAACTTGCCGCATACCGGTAACAGTTCCCCTTTTTATTCGTAAACATCTGTTGCGCATAGGTATTCATGTCAGATGCCGTAGGCGTCTCATAATAACGCTTGTATGTATAATTCTTCCAAAGATAATTATAGCATGCCTTCAGTTTCTCACTCTTTGTCATACTCGAATCCGTATGAGCCTTGACAAATTCCACCGCAAGCTGAATGGATTTAGTTGTGACTACCTTGCCGCTGCTGTCCACATAATAATATCCCTTTGACTTCGACCCGACAATTTTGTTTTTCTGCATGACGCCGGAGGTGTTGAAATAATATTTATAATCTCCGATCTTTTT
>JAJPZY010000144.1:87778-90858 GCA_021204085.1 Clostridiales bacterium
AATATCCTGCCAGCCCGTCTGCACCACACCATCCACAAAATAATATTTCGAATCGCCGATTGTTTTTAATCCGGTACCCGTATACATTACACCGTCTGTACCGAAATAATATGTGGAATCATCAACAGTCTGAAACGCATCCGTCACCGCTTTTCCATCGCTGCCAAAGTAATAAGTGGATTCATCAACGGTCAAAAGCGTATATGTCACTGCTTTCGCGTCGCTGCCAAAGTAATACATAGATTCATCGACAGTCAAAAGCGTATCTGTCACCGCATACCCGTCATCTTCGAAATAATAAATACCGGCATAGTCGCCCTCCGGGATTTCTACAGGCTGTGCCGCCACCTGTTCACCGGTAGCCGCGTCGACATAATAAAAATGCGTTTCATCCGCAGTCTGATAAAAATATCCGTTTTCATCTGCGTATAAACAAATGTCTTCTGCTTCGTCATTTATTTCAATGACTTCCGCATCAGACTCAGCTGCAAGCGCATATTGACCTGTAAATCCCATCGACAAACCTAGCGATACTGCAATCGCCAAAAACCATCCCTTTCTACCAAACATTTTCTTTTTCCTCCCTCCGGTAATACATAAATTAATAAAAAACTTCTATGATAATCCTCTCGGAAATCACCGTCAATCATTGCGGGACTCTCCCGCTCATGAAATCTTCACACTTTTTTTCGTACTCCAGTCAGAGTAATAATTTGTGCCATTTATCGTCTTATAAGTTCGTATGCGGACATAATACCACTTCCCCCGGGTCAGCCCAGAGATCGTTTTACTCTTTTTCGAAGAGCCGACGACGGTCACCGTTTTATTTCCGGAAGAAAATGTGCTGCTCGTGGAATACTGAATCTAATATCCCGTCACATTGCTTTTCTTTGACCATTTCACTGTCATTTTTTTCGAAGAAGAATTTTTTACGGAAGTCAGCTTTGGCGTACACAGACGGACTTTACCTGCGGAAATATAGGATCCGGTGGTGCCGTCGGATGCATACGGCTTAACGGCATAATAATAAACAGTTCCTGTTTTCGCGGATTTGCTGTCTATAATGGTTGTGGTTGAACCACCGATAACAGTATATATCTGCTTGTATGTGCCGCCGGCAACTTTTCGGTAAATGTAATAGCCGGAAGCACCGGAAACCTTTTCCCAGGATACCTTCATTCCGTCAGTGGTATTGCGCAAACTTGTAATCTTTCCGGGAGAAAGATACAGAATCTTCTTCGCGGATGAACGAACGCTTTTTATAACAACATCTGAATCCGAACCGGTAAACACGGTATAGGCCAGTATCTTATAATAGTAAGTCTTGTTGCCGGATACAGAGGTATCTGTATAACTAAGCGTTGAACCGCTGGTAATCTTACCAATTCTGCTATAATCACCGCCTGAAACCTTACGGTAAATGATGTAACCGTCTGCCCCGCTTACTCTCCCCCATTTAATTTTCACACCAGATGCTGTATTCGTCACGGAAGTGATCGTCGGTGCAACAGGACCGACGTTTATTTCCACAGACGCGGACGCTGCGTTATAATCTGTTGTAGCCTCCGCCGACGCCGTAATCGTGACTGTGCCGGCACCGACACCCGTCACTTCCCCGTCCGAACTGACAGTGGCAACCGCCTGATCACTGCTGGTATACGAGATTGCACCATCACCGGTTGTCGTTCCCGCCACCATCGTAGCTGCCCCGGCTTTTATAGAGGTGCTTTCCGCCGTAATGGTCACTGTCTGATCCGCTTTATTAATATTAAATGTTTCTTCTGCTGTTCCGGTATAATTTTTCAGACCTTTTACAGTTACTTTTGCCGTACCTGCATGAACATTTTCCGAATAATCAACCGTAAAATCACTGTCCTCTATTAATGTCACGTCACCGTACTACACTGTAACCGCAGGGGTATGTGCCGTCCCATCATAGGTATACTCCGTCTGCGAAAGCGTAATCGTACAGTCAGAAATCTGCAGATATCCGACGGCCAGATTCAGCGACGCAGATGCAGATTCATAATTATCCGTTTCCGCAATCGCCACCGTGATTGTAACCGTACCCTCACCCACAGCAGTCACGATACCGTCGCTGCTTACCGCAGCAACCGAATCATTCGAAGAAGTAAAGGTGAGTTCCCCTTCTCCCTTGTAACTGACCGCAAGCGTCTCCGAATCACCCGGGACAAGTGAATAATCTTCCGCATCCACGGTCAGGGCCGGAGAAGCTTTCACGATCACAAACTCCAGTTCCACACTTCCGGTGTAATTTCCCTTTCCCGTTACCGTTACCAGAGCAGTTCCTGCATTTATATTATCGGTATATACCACCGTATAGTCCGTATTTTTTGTCAGCGTTGTACCATTATATGTCACTGTAACCGGCGGCGTTTTTGCGTTTCCGTTATAAGTATAGGAATACTTATACAGCGAAACTTCTATATCTGCCAGATCAATCGTTTCGGACCCATCCCCCGGATCCTGCGCATCCGCCTCCTGGTTCACATCAAAATCCCCCAGATAGATATAACCGTACCCGAAGCTGGTGTCTTTGCCTTCCTCACCCAGATCAACACTGTACTCCTCCAGAAGTTCCTCAATCGCATCGTTTGAAAGAGTAGGGTCCCATGTTTTCAGCAGAGCAACCGCAGCTGTTACATGTGCCGTCGCCATGCTGGTTCCTGACATGGTCTTCGTTGCGGTGGAGGATGTAAAATAAGCAGATTTAACACTGCTGCCCGGAGCGGAAAAGTCGACAGCATCCCCAGAATTCGAATAAGAAGCCAGATCAAGAGAAGAGGTAAGCGCACTTACCGCAATCGTCCGTTCGCTGTGCGCCGGATAACAAAACGCAATATCCGTTCCACTGTTCCCTGCCGCGCAGGTAATCACGCAGCCGTACGTGAGAGCCTCCTCAAACAGTTCTTCAAAATAGTCAGCCGTACCGGAGTTGTCTTCCAGACCAAGACTCAGATTAATGATATCCACACCGTAATCCAATGCATATCGTATGCCATTTTTCACCGTCAGTACAGTCCCGTTACCGCTCGAGTCTATCACTTTAACCGGAAGGA
>JAJPZY010000149.1 GCA_021204085.1 Clostridiales bacterium
TATCATAGAAGACCTAACATTTAAACTTTTACAGACTTTTTTTCATACTCCCGCTGATATCATACCACAGAATAGCCTGTAAAACTATCAACCAATGTAGATGGGATGGAAAGGGGTTACCCAGGTGTCTCACTCATCTATAAATCTATAGAAAGGGTAAGTGCATAACCATCGTTTTTCATTGGCTATGCACTTATTATACGAGGTAAACAACCATGGAAAAGTATACTGCTTTTCACCCCGGCAGACCTCGAGGGCATGAACGACGATCTGATGGAGCATATGGATAACACCTCCATCGCCGACTATGTCTGGCTTCCTCTTCGCTTTGACGGCGATATGATATACATTGACTGGCTGGATGAGTGGAAAATCGAAGATTACGAATAAAAGCAAAAACCGCAGGGAACAGATTTCAAAATTCTGTTCCCTGCGATTTCATAAACAATATATATATTACTTCCCGAACTTTGCCCGATATTCACTCGGCGTATATCCCGTCTGCTTTTTAAAGATCTTTGTAAAATAAGAATAATTCTCGCTTCCCACACAATTTGCAATAAAATTAATCGAATAATTCGTCTCCTTCAGCATCCGGCTGGCGATCGCAACTCTGCGCTGTGTGACATAATCCACCACCGACTGGCCGGTCTCTTTTTTAAACACACGCATCAGATGCTGTTCATTCATATGCATATGGTCTGCCAGCATCTTCATCGTAATCTTTTCGTGGATGTGCTCCTCGATGTACTCGCGGATTGCACGGACGCGCTGTTCATTGGAATCAACGGCTGCCGGGTCTCCTTCTCCCTTCTCCGCCCGCACATCCAGCGTCCGCTGTACGAGGCTTCCGATTTTTTCCTGACGATCCTCATTCCGAAGCTCCCCTGATATCCGCTGCAGCACCACATCCAGTTCCTCATAATCGATCGGTTTTAAGATGTAATCCTCCGCTCCGTAACGGATTGCCTGCTGGGCGTAAGTAAACTCCGCATGGCAGGTCAGCATAACACTGCGGGTGTCCGAATAGTTTTTCTTCACATAGCCGACCAGCTCCAGGCCGTTTTCCCCGGCCATCTCAATATCACAGAAAATCAGGTCGATTTTATCCTGCTGCAAAATATCCTTTGCGGCGCTGACGCTTCGCGCCTCATACACCTCCGTGAACCCATATTTCATCCAATCTACACGTTTTTTTAACGCCCGAAGGGCAATCACTTCATCATCCACCAAAAGTATCTTCATTATGACCCCCTGTAATAATCGGTAATATAATCTCAACCACCGTGCCGCCCATCTCTTCATCTCTGCGGAAACGGATATCCGTCAGTTCATCGCTATAGATATACTTCAAACGCTCAATAGAGTTCGTAATCCCGACCCCCAGTCCCTCCTGAGGTTCCCCCGTTTCCTTAAACCGCTCAATTTTTTCCAGAATATCGTCAGACAGTCCCGCTCCGTTATCCACGACCCGCACGACCATATAATCATAATCCTCTCTGTGTTCGAGATATTCAGCGGTTACACGGACACATCCCCCTTCATTTGCCCGCAGGGAATATTTGATCGTATTCTCCGCAAAATTCTGCAGCAGCAGCACCGGAACCAGCGCACTCCCCAGTTCTTCCTCATACTCCACTTCAAATGTAAATGCATCCAGGAACCGCGCCTTCTGAATTTCAAAATAATTCCGGATATGCTCCATCTCTTTTTCCAGTTCCACATATTTGGAATTCACCCGAACGATGTAGCGGAAATACTTGGACAGACAGAGGATCAGCTTCTGCATCAGCGGGTATTCATCCTCGTCATAACTATAGAGAATATTCAGCGTATTTAAGATAAAATGCGGCTGGATCTGCTGGTTTAAGTATTTCATCTGAATATCTTTTCTCTCCAGCTCCTTCTCGTATGCGTCAATCTTTAATCCCTGTACCTCCTCCATCATGCTGTTGAAATTGCGGTTGATCTGGTCAAACTCGATTCCGCCTCCATCCGTCTGCTCGATTCGAAAATCGAGATTACCGTCTTCAATCTGATCCATCGCTCCTGTCAGACGCCGCAGCGGACGATTAACCTTCCGGTTAATGAACCAGAGAAGAATCGGGATAACAAGAATCGTGGAAATGATTGCAAAACCTTCCAGAATTCGAAGTGAAAAAGGAATCACGTCTGATATCGAGCTTACCTCCACGACTTCCACCAGTACCAGGCCGTAGCTTTCCGAGGCAGATTCCAATACCTCATATCTTTTGTCCTGTCGAAGCTCCTCCAGAGTCATCCCCGTCTCTTCCAGCAACGCCGCCCCATCAGAGGTAAAAACCGTTCCCCCCTCATCACAGAAAAAAACCGTCCTGCCATCCTCTGCTTCAAAATCCAGCGTAGTAATCGCGAAATTCAGATTCACAACCACTCCGTAATCCGCGTTGTTCCACAGCGAGTGGCTGACCAGCAGCGGATCCTCATCCACCACCGCAGCTTTCCAGGTAACAGTACTCTCATCCGCATCCGCGCAAAATTCTTTTACATAGGAATGCAGCAGATTAGAAGTCATGCCGGCATTCCCCTGGACCAGAAGCCGGTCTCTGCTGCGAAACAGAAAATACACCGCATTCACCATAGATGATTCCGAACATACCATCTGCAGTTTATCCACCACTGCCGAATAGGAAGCGTTGGTCTCTAAGTCCCCTTCATCCTCCGACAGATATTCGAGAACCCGGAAGTCCGTATCGTTTGAATTCAGGAGCGTCACCCTGCGATAGGCAGATTTCAGCTGCTCCTCCATATTTCCCATGGCCATGTCCAGTGAATTCTCGACCTCCCGGTATAGCTGCCGCTAGTTGCTCCGATTAATCGTCCTGGACATGACCAGAGTCAGGACATTCACCGGAAGCACCAGGGCAATGATCACAATCACGATACGCGTCACTGTAGACTGGAAAATATTGAGATTTACTTTTTTCTTCACAATTACCCGCGCCTCCGGCTATACTTTTACCTTATATCTGTTATGTTTCCGAAAAATCCACTCTTACAATATATGGAGCCATTTCTCTGTCATCGGCCGCCTACTCAACTGCCTCAATCACTACCAGGCGGTCTTTCCGGTTGCCGAACAGCTCGTCGGACTCATACTCAATCCTGCCATCCACAGGAATCAGCAATTCCTCCATCTCCGTGCGTTCTCCGGTCTCAGGATCCATATACCACCCTCTGTACTTCTCCGCGGTGAGACCGTTTAAGACAAAGCTGCGCATGGAAGTTTCCATTATGTAGCCGACGATCATGCGTATTGCGCTGTCCCCGGTAAAGAAAATCTGGCTGCGGGGCCCCGCCTCCATGAAAAACGACTTCGTCGCCGCCTTCTTCTTCGGCAGCGGCTTTAAACGGCTCCATCCGACGGACTCATAAAAGTCCCGGTAAATGGTCAGCTGATCCGCACCGGGCAGCTCCAGTCCGTCGTACCAGGCCAGATCTCCCCAGCCGATCCCGCCGACACCGGCTTCCCACTGCAGTTCCCAGACGCCAAGCGCGCCGTAGGTATACCCGCAGCCGCCGCTCTGCACGATCAGATAGGCCAGCCGCCGCATCATCGCCGGCGTGATCGGACGGGAATTGTACTCGCCGGAAGCGGCGCCCTCATAAAAGCCCTCGCTCTCCAGCACGGGATGCCCGGCGTACATTTCTTTAAATTCGCTGTACATCTCCTGCCCCATATCCGCATCGCCGTGTCCCGCCTGGCTCATGGCAAAGTCAAGCCACGGTTCATTTTCATAAATCTTCGGGAACGGGCGGCCGCAGGCTAAGTGTACCGACTGCAGGTTCCCATAGGTATTCCACAAGGCGCACTCTTTCGCAACCTCATTCCAAAGGCGGACATTTTCATCCAGATCTCCCATATATCCCGGAAGCTCCCCGGCCAGCGTCCACGCCACCGGATAGGCGCCGTAACGTGCCATCGTATACTTTGCAAATTTCTTATAACGCTCCACGCCTCCGTTCGGCATATCGTAGCCCCAGGCGTAACCGACCGCAATGAGCAGGCCGGCGTCCGCCAGATACTTCATCTTCCGGTCCACATTCTCCTGAAACTGCGCCACATCCGGCACAAAGCCATTCTCTGTCTCATGCATCAGATCCAGATTCTGTCCGAAGTAGCCGCCCACCTTTCCGTCACGGAAGTTACACTGGTAGACGGTGAACTTCTGCGCCACCCGCTTGTCCACGCAGGCTTTGAACTGGCTGTCATACCGCGGGCAATTGGATTCATCAAACCGCTCCTCCGTCACAAACGTCCAGTGCGTATCGCCAAGCCAGAAAAACGGGGTTCCGTCCGCGTGCTCCAGATAATCCCGATCCTCAGAAACCTTTAAAAACCCGTGCCGATACATCGCCAGTTCGCCCGAATACGGCGTACATTCCACAGCCACCGTTCCGGAAAAGTCTGTGTTCTCCTGATCTGTACTGCTGACGACTCCCGTCCATGTTCCGACCGCTGTCGGCGCAAAACGGATCACCCAGTTTCCGCCGCCGTCCCAAAAGGCAAGGAGCTTTAAACTCTGCCCATCCGGACCGGTGAATGTTCCGAATACATCGACGTCCTCAAACGGAGAAGTGTACTCTTTGGTTGTAACAACCGGAATATCGACGGTCCGCCACTGCTCCGCCTGAAATCCTGTTTCTTTCATCATTAAAATTTCCTCCATACATTATAATTATTTTTCCACCGCAGTTCTGAGAATACTGAGTCCTCACAGTTATGATACCTGCGGATTTCTTATCTCACGGTTATCTCGAAATCCTCAAAGCACCTGAAGTATTTCGACAGAAGATAGATTGGGCTGGCCGCCCACGCATGACAGAGACTCTTTCCAAACCGGTCTCCGTACATATCGTACTGCGCCTCCCCGACAACTTCCGGGTCATACTCCTCCCAGAAAGTAACCGCTCCCCGTTCGAGCATTCCTCCCCAATAGGATCGGATTGTCTCCATCACGTCATCCAGATACCCGAGCATTCCCAGCACATCCAGCTCGTAAAACTTAAAATACGGCGTCGTGATCGCCGGAACGCGGTCATTTTTTAAAACATTCGCGACGATTTTTTCCTGCTGCAGCCGATCGGCAATCCCGTACCGTATCGCGAAAATATTCGCATGGCGCGTCACATGGGCATTCCCGGATACAAAGGAATCGATGTATGCCCCCTGCGCCTCATCCCAGAAACAGGTATTGATCGCCCGGACCAGATTCTCATAGTGTTCACGATACCGAGCCGCGAAATTTTGTAAGGAGCTGTCGGTATCGTGTTCGGCTTCCTCTGTTCCTTTCCCGGCAGTATCGGTAGCTTTGTTGCTTCCCAGCGTCTCCGCCGCCCAGGCCATGGCGTCATAACACGCCGCAAACAGCATCTGCAGCGCGCAGACCGGCCCCTCTTTTTCCATATCGGCCCAGTCGATGTAAATCCAGTCCTTCTCTCTTCCGATGAGAAAACCGCGGTCATCCAGCTGTTCCCCGCAGAACTCCATCAACGATACCATCTTCGGATAGATATCCCGGAGGAACTCCGTATCTCCATATGCCTCACAGTGCGCGCGGACACTTAAGATCCAGAACAGGGAATAATCCACAATCGTATTGATATGCGTCGTCATGGGATCATTGCCCCGCAACGCCAGAAGCGTCCGGCGGTCAATATCCGGATCTCTCATCAGGTATTGGTTCACCAATATACTCTGGTACGCGTCTCCGCTCCAGATCCACTTATCCCGCTTGATCCCATCAATGAAAAAAATCCCGCTGCACAGCTGAAAGGTATGCGCCGCCGTATCCCAGATCCTCTTCAGCAGCTCATCCCCGCAGGAAAAAGACGCCCGAATCGGGATATCAACATACTGATGAATGGCTTTGATGCGCAGTCCGTCCGCCGGGCATCCCGGAATATAGGCATAGCGCACCGCACACCGCGGGCAGCGCCCGGTATCCGCATCCGGCTGCCAGCTGTAATAGCAGTTCTTTCCATCAAGTGCCTCGCTTCGCGACTCTCCGCAATATACCCGAAGCCCCTGCACGCCGGCATCCCGCTCTATAACAATCTGCGCCGTCAGCTCCGTCTCAAACTCACAGAGAACGCCGCCGCCGACCTCCTCCACACAAACCGGCTGATATTCCTTTTCCGTGTAATCCCACACGGACGGATCCTGCTCCGGCTTTGTGAAATACTTACAGGTTCCGGCGGAGACAGGAGGACGGTCATAGTCCTCCGCCATCCACCCGCTGTCCGAAAAAATCTCTGTTCCTTCTATATAAATACTCGGCAGCGCCTCAATCCGGGCCGCGTGCACGGAAATACGCACGGTTCCAGGCCCGCATACGATCCGCTGTCCGAAGGGATACTTTTTCTGTACCGGCTCCCGCACAGCATCCCCCTGTACGCAATCCAACCCGGCATTTTCCGAAGCAACGTCTGCTCCCGGATCACCAAAAGTAACATCCGTTCCCGCATCCGGATGACGCTGTGCTTCCTCTACTAACACAAACCCCACCGCTTTTGAAGACACCAGAAAGGAAGTCTCCTCCTTCAGCTCATAGGTTCTGCGGAACGCGACCCTGTTTCGAAAGCCCTCGCTCTTCCAGAACGCCGGCCATCCCATGCCTCTCTCCACCCGGCTGAAATTCTGCTTCATCGCATGGTAAAGTTCAAAATCACCCGGATACCAGATCCAGTATCTCTCTCTGTTAAAACTGTCCATAGAACTCCTCACCCGTTTGTTTTTCTTATATTTTTACGGTCTTTTGTCCTCTGACTCATATCCCAGGATGAGAAATTACTTTTCTACCGTCATATAAGAGTCCATATCCGCAAACTGATCCATATAGCTTACCGCATCTTCATACTGATTTGTCTGAAGAATCAGGCGAACCGTGTGATAGATACAGCGCTTTAATTCACGGATATCCAGCGTTCCGTCTGCGAGTGCCTGACGGATGCTCTCGCGGTCAGAAGGGTCTCCCGGCATAACCATATCATTTCCGGCTTTCATGCATCCGGCCGCGCTGCATTCGCCGGCGGTAGAATGAGTGGTCGTCGTCCAGTCTGTCATAATGGCTCCCGCGAATCCCCACTCATCCCGTGCCGCTTTCGTACAAATGTCATAACTGTTGGCAGCATGGACGCCGTTTACCAGGTTATAGGAGGTCATGATGGACATAGGCTGTGAATTTTTCACCGCAATCTCAAACCCTTTCAGATAAATCTCACGGAGGGTTCGCTCAGACAAAACAGAATCCGACCCCATCCGGTTATCCTCCTGGTTGTTGCAGCAATAATGCTTAATGGTCGTGCCGCAGCCCGGCACCTTCTGCACGCCCAGCGTTATAGCCGAAGCCATGATGCCCGCAATCAGCGGATCCTCTGAAAAATATTCAAAATTCCGGCCGCAGAGCGGATTCCTGTGGAGAGACATTCCGGGCGCAAGCCACAGAGACACCTCAAACTCATTCATCTCTCCGGCAATCATCTCACCCACCTCTTTGAGCAGTTCGGGATCCCAGGTCTGCGCCAGCAGTGTTCCCACCGGAACCGCGGTACAATACTGATGGTAAATCGTTCCCTGCGCCTCCCTCGGCTCCGCGAAAAACCCGTTTTCAATATTATTTAAGAAATCACCCGAGTAAATACTTCCGTCCTCATGCACCTCATAGGACTGGCACAACCGCAGGCCGGCCGGTCCGTCTGCCAGGACAATGCTTGCCACATTCCAGGGATCCTCTGCGGCCGCGCTCGTCGTCTCCGCAGCTGCTCCCGGAACTGTCTGTCCGGCAGATCCCAGTGCTTCGCTGCCCTGACCTTTGACCGGATCCCCCGTCGCCAGCGCGGTAAGCTGTTCCACGGAAAGGCTGTCCACAATCTCGCCCGCTTTTCCCGGATAATGGTCGACAGGTTCCGAATATAAAATCTCATCTGTTTTCAGATCGGCAGCGCTGAGATTCACGTTCGGCAGATTCTGCTTTGCTGCTTTCGCCTGCCATGCAGCCTCTTTTTTCCGCAGTTTCTCGGCATCCGGCAGCAGCTCATCGATGGGCTCCTCCGGTTTGCAAATATGTTCACACAGCACCAGGCAGGCCGTCTCATCCAATGTGATCGTCCCGGCCAGTTCTGCACTATCCAGAGAATTGCCGACCCAGATTCCGTAGATACCGCCTTCCAGCATCCATGCGGCTTTTTCCTCAAAGTAGGATGCCAGCTGATAAAGCGGGAAAGCTATCTTCATCTGCTGTGTCTCTCCCGGCTTAAGCAGGTCGGTCTTTGCGAATGCTGCCAAGCGCCGATATTCCTTCGGCAGCGTGCCCTGCGGACAGGACACATATACCTGCGCCACTTCCTTTCCGGCGTAAGTATCTCCCGTATTTTTTACTGCAACTTCCACCTGTGCCATGGGCTGTTCGGTTCCGATTTTTTTCAGAGCGATTGCGGTTGTCTCAATCCGAAAATCCGTATAGGACAGGCCATAGCCGAAGCCATACCGCACCGGCACATCAAACGTGTCAAAATACCGATATCCCACGTAGATGCCCTCTTTATATTCTTCGCGATAAACGTCGCCGCTCTTGAAGCTGAAATAAGATGCGTTGGAATAATCATTGTAATCAAATGCCCATGTATCCGCCATCTTTCCGGACGGAGTGACATCCCCGCAAAGTACATCTGCCAGCGCATTGCCGCCCTCCTGGCCCGCCTGCACGAACTGAATGATTGCGGCAATATTTTTCATCTCTTCCGTAAAAGCCAGATCGATCAGACCGCCGGTATTGACAACCAGAATCACCTTCTCATATGCAGCACAGACCTGTCCGAGCAGCGCGCGTTCTTCCTCTGTCACATAATAATCGCCCGGCTCGTCACGGCGGTCCGCATTCTCTCCCGCGACCCTCGACAGAACAAAAATTGTCGTATCCGCGCCGTCCGCTTTTGCCGCTTCCAGATCAATCGGATCTCCGCAGGGCACCACAAACTGCGTTGCTGAATATCCCGCAAAGAAAACCCCGCCGAACTCTTCATTTGTCTTCCGGAAAACTTCGTCTTTCCAGTCCAGCCGCGCCTGATCATAACATTTCTCATAAGCATCCATCCACGTCATGCCGGGCTCTGTCACCGCAAATCCGGCATTGAGCAGTCCATCACGGATGCTGACATTTGTTCGGTTATTCACATCGCCGGAACCGGTGCCTCCCTTAATCGTTTTCACCGCACCGGCGCCGTACAGGCCAATCCGGCTGCCTTTCTTTAACGGAAGCAGGCCATCCTCATTCTTCAGCAGGACAAACCCTTCCGCAGCCGCGCGCCGCGCCAGAGCCGAATTCTTTACCTCCCGCCCGGAAATGTCCGTTGTTGTTGTACCCACATATCCTCGTTTCCGCAGTTTCATCTTTCTCCTCCATAAAATCAATATAAACGTATTATAGCAGAAGTTTTTTTCAGTTACATCTGTTTTTTGTGTCTGTTTAGAAGTAAATCGTGCGAACAGCGCAAGGCGGTTCAAATTTGAGACCAATTGCGGATTACCGTAAAGCCCTCATCATATTTTCTTTCATCTTTTTAAGAACCCGGTCATAAACATCCCGCTCTTCCTGCGTGAATCCCTCAAAACGCACCGCATCCATGCTTTTAAGCGCATCCGAGATCTCACCCAGGATGTTCTCACAGGACGGAAGGAAAACCACATGTATTTTTCTCCCGTTCGAGGCTTTTGCCTCTTTATTTTTTCGTGTTCCTTTCACATGGACATCCGTAATCTTTATATACTCTCTGGAAGAAAGCTTCTGCAGGGAACGGTTGACCGTGCTGCGCGAAATCCCGGTAAAATCTGCAATCTCTTTTCTGGTACAGATACCGTCCGTCCGGCTCAGATAGAGAAGAACCGTCCCGTCGCTGACTGTCAGGTTATGGCGCCGCGCAGCAGCTTTCATGTAATGCTCCAGAAGCTTGCGCCCGCGGTATAGTTCCGCAAAAAAATCATCTCCCGCCGCCGTCTCCGGGACCAGCAGATACCGTTCTTTCTTCAGCTTCTGCGATCCGGAAAAAACCGCAGGCGCAACGGCACTGTCGCCGGCGGCATCCAGCAGAAAGCTGTAGATCCGCATGCGTTTACTGTTGTAATCCTTCTCATCATAAATTTTTTTATAAAACTCGTTGTAATACTCAAAAACCATCATTTTCATGTTGATCGTCTTTGAAATACTCATTCCCTGACTTGCCAGCGAACCCCTTCTTCTGCGATAGTAATAGGTCGGCGCCGGAAGGACATAGATCGACTCGACATGAAGAATGTATTCCAGATTAAAAAGAAAATCCTCGCACCAGTTGACAGACGTATCCATCTTTAGGGCATAGCGATCAATCAGTTCCCGGCGGAAAAACTTATTCCAGAGCACACCGTAATAAAAATCTGCCGGGTTCTCCATCATACAGGAAGCGTACTCTTCCCGCGTAAGCAATCCCTCTTTGTCGATATCCCCCTTTTGCGAAAACCGCTCTCCCGCCACACGGTAAAAATCGGAGATGACCATATCGCAGTTGTTTTCCGTTGCTGCTTTCACAAACTGCCGCGTCGCATCCGGAGTAATCCAGTCGTCGCTGTCCGCAAACTGAATCCAGGTGCCGCGCGCCTCTGCAATCGCTGCATTCCTCGCATCCGACACACCGGTATTTTTCTGGTGAATCACACGCACCCGCGCATCCTCCCCGGCATATTCATCACAGATGATCCCGGAGGAATCCGTGCTTCCGTTATCAACCAGAAACACTTCAAAATCCGTGTATTCCTGACTCAGGACGCTGTCCACGCAGCGCCTCAGGTAATTTTCCACATTGTAAACAGGGATGATGATGGTAACCATCGGGTTTTTTGATGTATGTTCATTCATGGTAATCCCCCATTTCAAAAAGGTTTGGACTCATTATATTCCAGTTTTTCACTATTGCCCAGTAAATTTCCCAGCCAATTCATAAAGTTGATAAAAAAATAATTCTGTTTCCCTATTTCATAGCTTATTTGGAATAACCAATCTGATATTTATCAAACTTTTGTCCAGAATCCGGCAAATAACACGGACGAGGATTCAATATTCTTAAGAATTCGTCCGTAATATATCCTACACCATACGGATCAGGATCATATTTTCGGCAGGCTCGTCCGTATATCTTATTACATTATACGGACTTGAATCATTTTTTCAGTTGGTTCGTCCGTATATCACATTGCATTATACGGACCTGAATCTTTTTTTCAGTTAGTTCGTCCGTATATCTTATTGCATTATACGGACCTGAATCTTTTCCTAAAATAACAAGTCCGTATATATTACAATAAGGTTTAACTATGTTCCGAATCGCACCAATTCTCACTCCCGAAAATTATACCTCATTCCAGAGAAAAACGACAGGCAGAACAATAAAATGAATACCTCCCTCACGGAACAGGCTGCGAAAATCGTGTTTACTATTTTGTCCATGGACGATAATTTCTAGCATCATTTTCCCTGTATTTCTGAAGCCTCACATGCGAAAGCGGCCAGACAAACATCTGGCCGCTTTTGCACATACAATTTCATTTCAAATTCATTCAAACATGCCGGGGTTTTCACTGCAGCTTCCGCCGCAGCACCCAAAAATAACAGCAGAAGCACAACCCGATCTGTATCACGGTAGACGCCGGAATCCCGAGCCCGATATGAAACAGAGACACCGGCTCCTGAAGGCTCATATACCAGGCCACCGGGATACGCACCAGAAATGCAGCTGAAATCCCCTGGAGCATTACGAATTTTGTCGCCCCGATCCCGTTAAAAAATCCGGTAAAGCAAAACAGGAAGCAGGTAAAAATACAGTCGATCGCATACGCTTTCAGATAATCCGCCGCCGCAGCGATCACCTCCGGGTCACTCGAGAAAATACCGACCAGAATCTCCCCGTGGAAAAATGCCAGATAAAACAGCGCCACGCCGATGACGGTTGACGAACCGATCGCATACCAGAGCGAGCGCACCGCCCTTTTATATTGCCTTGCACCGTAATTCTGCGCGGTAAAAGCCGACATCGCCTGAGAAAAGGAAGACGGAACCAGCATAATAAAACTGCTGACTTTGATGGCCACGCCGACGCCCGCCGAGGCGACCAGCCCAAGGGCATTTACAATCGCCAGAATAATCAGGAAAGATACTCCCAAAATAAACTCCTGCAAAGCCAATGGCGCACCAACCGAAGTCACTTTTTTCATAATCGCTCCGTCCGGGCGGATCTGATCCCGGCTAAATTCAAACGGCAATTTCGTCCTGCGGATAAACTGAAATGAAATAATGACGCTGACAGCCTGCGCAATCACCGTGGCAATCGCCGCTCCCCGGGTTCCCAGTCCGAATCCCGCTACAAACAACAAATCTCCCAGAATATTGCAGACACAGGCAATCGCTACCGTAATAAGCGGCGTGCGGGAATCACCCAATCCGCGGAAAATACTCCCGATCAGGTTATATGCGATGATGACAATCGAACCCAGTCCGCAGATTCGGATATAAGCAATCGTCTCAGAAAGTGCTTCTTCCGGCGCGTTCATGAGACCGGCCAGACCGCCTGCACAGACCGGAATCAGAATCATCATCACCAGACCGATTACGAGAAAAAGTACAATACTCGCACCGATAATCCGGCCGCCCTCTTTCGCGCGTCCTTCTCCCAACTTCTGCCCGAGTGTCACCGTCGTGCCCATGGCAAACGCGCAGATCATATATGTGATCGTGCTCATAATCTGTGACCCGGTGGAAACCGCCGACACATCCACGGACGTCCCGAACTTTCCGACGACCGCCAGATCAATCGCACCATACATCGCCTGCAGAAATAACGCAAATAAAATCGGACCGGCAAAGCCAAACAACGGCCCTATAATCTTTCCTTTTGTAAAATCCTTATGAGTCTCCATCTTTTTCCTCGCACAAAAACAATCTTCCGCACTGATAACAATATTTTATTATAAGGATTACTCAATCAAAATCAATACATTTTTGCGATTTCCAAAATTCCCGTAACCCCGGCGGTAAAGTGACCTGTACCTCGCAGGAGTACTGAAACCGAAAGAGGAAAGCAAATACAACATTTTAAAGGCAATCCTGTCGATTCAATTAAAAAATATCCCTATACCGTTCAATCTGATATGCCAGCACATCCCGCTCAAAGGATGGTTCTTCCGACCGAATCCATTTCAACACTAAATCACATTCCAGATGAAATCCCAGGCCGAAATACCGAAACATTTTTTCGTGAGATCCGCTAAACGGTCTGGCAATTACTCGTTTCACATTTTCCTCAATCGAAAAATTACGGTTTACGCTTTGATTTGCCGTCAGCAATGAAATACCATTATCAAAAATCGGTGCGCACTCAAATCGATCCTGCCGAAACACCAGCCCAAGATTATTAAAATGACGATCCTCATTTAATATCAGCAAATCCAGCGTAAAGGTTCTTTTCAGATAATCCGTCACATCCAATCCACAACTCTGCCGGACAAATCGAATCACATATTCAATCCTTTCCTCCATCGTTTCCATATGGTTCGTAACTTCCGATAAATCCCGGCCAAATTCATTATAATAAAGACGATAAAATGTCAAGAACTCATCTTCCGGCAAAAGGAAATTCCGACTCCGGCAACCCGGTTTCCCATTGATCATTCCCTGTTCATAATACACGTATTCCTCACTATCCAAGTCACTAAACGTCAGCAATTTTGACGCAAGGTACTCCGCGAGACCTTCTCTTCCATGGCAATCCGTCTTATACCAGTAATTTCCTTTTTTATATTTTATCTGCGTACCTTCGCTGGTACCCGTCTGTAATATGAGATATTCCTCTCCAATTTCTTCCTGAAACATTCCTCACCTCACCATAACATCCTTAGCGGTCAATTGCTCTCCCGGAAAACGAAACCAGATAAAATCATTATATGAAACACCGTGTGTCCTTTTTACAATCTCATACGGATTATAATCACTCAATCCCAATCCATTCAAAATATCCTGAATGTCGGCACGATTCCGATCCCAACATCTCATTTCAAAAATATGATTCAACTGATGCCGCGTCATACCGGCCGATGCAAACAGCTGCTTCAGAGGATGATCCGTGAATCTGGAAACTTTCACCCTGCTTCCCTGCACATGAACGCGAGCCGTAATCTCATCTTTCCAGAAGACTTCAAATGAGTAATCTTCCACAATCTTTTCTTTTGCACGCTCCTTCTGCAAATCATGGAGCATACTTTCAAGATGGTTTACAATGGATTCCTGCTCCTTCTTTTGCGCTGCCAGTTCTTTCGCATATTGTAACTTAGCCTCCTCCTGACAGACTGCACCCGGGCTTACTGCACTCAAATATTTCCAACATATCTTTCCATCTTCCCGCCACTGCATATAATAATACAGTTTTCCTTTTATCTTCTTAATCACAATAGAGCGGTTGGAATCCGGAAATTCTTTCGATTCATCTTCCAGTTTTTTTAAACAAGACTTTGCCTGAACCAGTTCATAACTCAAAAGTCGAAAAATCCTGTCATACTCCTTCATAATATCATTCCTCCGCCGTCATATTAACATATACTTTAATGAATTTCAATATTTATAGGTTAACATCCGCAAATCTGATGCATTAAAATAAGGCAGCACGACCATACCATGCTATCCAGGTAATGATCGTGCTGTCTTCGCAAAAAATTACAACTGCTTTTCCATTCTATCCTGCATAAGGGATCATCTCAAAATACTCATACTCCGATACGCCATCAATATAAAGCGTCCATGCATCGTCCCCATCACCGCGCTCATAAAGGATACTCCCGGCCGCATCGGTATCCTCATCTGTGAAAGATGCGGTTCCTTCGTTATCTGTACCGGTAATGCGTATCCGGCTTCCCTCCGGGAGCATCGTAGTTTCTCCATCAACCGTAACCGGAAGTTCCTTCATCGTCGTCAATACGCGCCAGGCGTAGCCATCCTGCAAAATTTCAAAGACATCTTCTGTCTGTGTCAATGCCCCGCTTTCCCCAATCTCATAATCCATGTACGCATAATACGTTCCCAGCACATCCAGATGGGCGCGAAGCGTCATGCCATCCGGACTGACCACGCCGCGCTGCAGACTGATATCCTCCAGGCAGCTTCGCTGAACAATCTCCCCGTCCGTAATCTCATAAAGGAAGGTCACATAGTCATCGGAAGCATAATCCGCATCGCAAAGCACAAAGCTGCGGCCATCTGATAATGTCAACAGATACGCTTCTCCAAATCTTCCGAATTCTCCTGCTTCTGCCGTCTCTCCGTCCAGACTCAGAACAAGCGGATACATTCCCTCATCCCCATCTGTATCCATATTCACGGAAAGAGTCCCCGATGTTGTCTGAATATCGGTATTCAGGGAAAACTTTCCGGCACCCGCGCCATTCATTCCGGCATAGGAATCTTTCATGTAGCTGCCGAATTCTTCATACGAGCATGTCACAATCGCTTCCCCCATAGAGTACGGGCCAAGTTCATATGCATTAAATACAAAAGTGATACCCTCTGCATCCAGATACCAGACCGGCTCCGCATCCCACATAGACGCAACGGCATCTTCGTATCCCTCAAAAAGCTCATCACTGTAGTTTTCTTCCAGATTTTCGATGATATAAGACTCTGCCGCCTCCTGAAAACCGTCAGTATCCTCCAATATATCTTCCAACTCCAGAATATCTCCATTCACCGCGTCAAACGACACCGCCGTATACCCATCGTACCCATGTGCCCCGCCCAGATAGTCATAATTCATGATCACCAGACTTAAGACACTCTCATCCACACGAGCCACCTCGATTTCTCTGCAAGACTCATAAAAATAACTGTCCGGATCCGCGATCGAGTCGCCAATACAGGCAGCCGCATCCTCAGACAAATCTTCACAGTAATTCCAGAAAGAATCCGTCTGCTCTGCATTCCACTGATTCACAGCTGTGCAAAGCACGTCACAGCCATCCCCCGTAACCGAAATGCTGTCACACTCTGCCTGCATAAGCCAGTATTCCTCATCGTCGCTGTACCAGTTCCGGTATTCGGTTTCAAGCGTAACCTTTGGAACAGCTGCGGTTGAAACTGCATCCCCGGATGAAAAATCATCGTCTGCCGTCTGATCGTCTTCATTCGTTTCCGGTTCCTGCGACGAAATTTCCTCCTGATTTTTTTCTTCAGCTTCGGACCCCTGTGATGCAGAATTCTCCTGCTGATCTTGTGACAAACCACAGCCTGACAAAACAATGCCTGCTGCCGCCGCAAATGATACAAAATACATCAAATTATTTCTTTTCATCATAATCTCCTCCCCAAAAGTTAAATAATGCTCCTTTCCCCAATATCTACGGGGTTTCTGCGAAAGCAAAACCCTAATACGATTATTTTTATTGTATCATGACCCCCGCAGTGCCGTTCAATTAATATTTCCTTAATATAACAAGACAGCACGGCCACTCCTGTTATTCAGGTAGTAATCGTGCTGCCTCAGATATAAAAAGATAACGAATTATCCCCGGAAATATTTTATACTTCCGGTCGGCATCCGCTTCATTAACAAAGCAGATAAAATCCCCACTACGATAAAAGACGTTCCCGCCAAAAAGGATACTGTCGTTTTTTCATGAAAAAACAGAATCCCCAACACGGTTGAGACCAGCGGCTGCACAGGATAGAAAGCCGAACAGGTTCCCGCTTCCAAAAGCATCAGACTTTTGTTCCATAAGATATAACTGACTCCCGTACAGAAAATACCCATATACAAAAGTCCGGCAACGCAAGACAGATCAAGAGTTACCGTCGATGCCTTTCCGTGCAGTTCACACAGACAAACCGGTAAGTTGCAGAACATGGCAATCATGATGCCGTATCTGGTTATCTGCAGAGAATCATATTTTTGCATGGACTTTCTGGTCATTACAGACACAAAAGACCAGCTGACCACGGATATCAGAGAAAAACACACGCCCGCCCCGCTGACAGACTCTCCTCCGAGAATCAGATAAACTCCTGTAACAGATAAAAGTATCCCAAAAATCTTTCCGAAAGTCAGCTTTTCCTTTAAAATAACTGCACTAAGAATACTGATCACGACCGGATTCAATGAGTTGAGGAGTGAAGCCATACCGGAACCAGCATATTTCGTCCCTAAAAACTGAAAATCCATGGATAAAAAATACCCAAGGAAACCCATCAGGAAAAGATATTTATAATCAGCTTTCTCGATATGTATTTTTTTTCTTCTTCTAGTCATTAATGTAAGCGCTGCAAATGCAATAACAAAGCGCAGGAAGCAGACAGTGAATGTCGGGATTTTTCCCATTACAAATCCGCTGACCACATACAGACTGCCCCAGAGAATAAAAACAGTCAGTAAATAAAGATATACTTTTCTTGATGAATGGTTCATATTTTCCTCCCACTGCGTCACTTTTTTAAGGATTTCTCTCCCCAATTAAGAAGAATCTCCTTATATTTGTCCCTATCTTACGAGTCGGCTTCATGGAAATCAATAAGATAAACCGCAAGAATTCATAGACAAATCTGATTGGTTTGTTATATGATAGACACAGGAGGGTATCATGAATATACAACAACTAAAATACTTTTGTGTTCTCGCTCAATATGAACACTATACAAAAGCCGCAGGCGAACTGGACATCGCACAATCCAGCCTGAGCTACGCCATCTCCTCCTTAGAACAGGAACTCGGCGTCTTTTTATTTGAAAAACAGGGAAGAAATGTAATCCTTACGAAGCAGGGAAAACAATATCTGTATTACGCGAAAAAAGCATTGGATCTTCTGGAGCAGGGCAGCCGTATTGTAAAAAACAGTTCCGCATTCTCCGGAAACACTCTGGATATCGGATTTGTTTCCTCCGTTCAGTCCAGAGTCATTCAGTGGATTCAAACTTATCAACAATCTTCCGGCAACAGCTGTCGTTTTATCATGCACGAAAACGGAACAAAATCACTGATGCGCGACCTGAAAAACGGCACGCTCGATGTGGTGTTTTCCTCTGAACCTGAAAACAGCGGGGAGTATGAAACCCGTCCGCTGTTTCGTCAGGAAATCATTGTCCTTGTTCCGAAAAACCACCCGTTAGCACAACAGGAATACATCGCCCCCGATGACCTGAATGAAGAAGCTATTATTATGCATACGGAAGAAACCGGCATGCGTGCAATCATCAGCAATCTCCTTGCTTTTCATGAGATTGCCCCACTCATCGCCGGGGAAGCTTCCGAAGACCGAGTCATCGCCCAGGAAGTCTCCATCGGGCTGGGTATCGCACTCATGACCGACTGTCCGGAAATCTATCCGGACAATGTGAGAGCAATTCCGCTGCAATCACCCTTAAATTTCCGCAGTATTTACCAGACGATATCCAAAAATCACTATATGTCAAAAGATCTGATTCAATTTTTGAAACATGTAGAAAAGGACATCCATTTCTCACAATAATTTTTTTATCACTCTGGCCGGCACGCCGGCCACCACTGTATTTGCCGGCACATCTTTCGTAACAACAGCGCCGGCCGCGACAACCGCGCCGTCCCCGATGGTCACGCCGGGCAAAATTGTCGCATGGGAACCGATCCATACTTTCTTTCCGATATGAACCGGGGCAGGATGATTATCGGCGCGCCTTGCGGGATTCAGATCATGGTTGATGGTCGCAATCACAACCTGAGATCCGATCAGAGAACCGTCGCCGATATAGATGCCGCCCTGATCCTGAAAATGACAGCAAACATTGATAAAGACATTTTCCCCGACAAAAATGTTTTTCCCGCACTCAGAGTAAAACGGCGGAAAAAGAGAAAATGTTTCCGGAACCGGTTTGCCGATGAGTTTTGCAAACAGGCGGCGGATTTCATCGGCATCGTGATAACCGCTGTTCAGCTCCGCGGTGATCCGCATCGCCTCCTGCGCAAGCTGATGCATATGGCCATGCAATTCAGAACTCCCGGGGGCAACCTGACCGTTTCTTAAGCTTTCTAATGCATCTTTCTTATCCATAAAAAATGTTCCCCAATTAGTCTAAATATGTCCTGAAAAATGACTCCATCTTATCAAAAGGAATAATGTCTGTCCTGTCATACAAATCTATATGAACTGCTCCCGGAATAATCATCAGCTCCTTATTGTTGCCGGTCAGTTTCACGAAAGCATCCCTGCTGAAATAGCAGGAATGTGCCTTTTCTCCATGAATCACAAGAACCGCATTCCGAATCTCCTGGCTGTACTGCAGAATCGGCATATTCAGAAAAGACTGACAACCCGTCACATTCCAGCCGCCATTGGAGTTCAGGCTGCGGGGATGATAGCCGCGCTCCGTCTTATAATAATCGTAATAGTCCTTCACAAAAAACGGCGCATCTTCCGGCAGAGGATCCACCACGCCGCCGCCCAGAGCGTAGCTTCCGTTTTTGTAATCAACAATACGCTGCGCGCAGAGAGCCTTGCGCTTTTCATACCGGGCTTCCTCGCTGTCCTCGTTGTCAAAATATCCGTTGGCGTTCACACGGGTCATGTCATACATGGTGGAAGCAACCGTTGCCTTAATGCGGGGATCCAGCGCCGCCGCGTTCAGTGCCATGCCGCCCCAGCCGCAGATGCCGATGATACCGATTTTTTCCGGGTCAACATTTTCCTGCACGGAAAGGAAGTCCACCGCTGCCATGAAATCCTCGGTGTTGATGTCCGGAGAAGCCACATAACGGGGTGTGCCGCCGCTCTCACCGGTGTAGGACGGATCAAATGCCATTGTTAGAAATCCCCGTTCCGCCATCGTCTGCGCGTACAAGCCGGAGGACTGCTCTTTCACCGCACCGAAAGGGCCGCAAACGGCGATAGCCGCAAGCTTACCCTCCGCATCCTTCGGCTCGTAGAGATCAGCCGCCAGAGTGATTCCGTATCGATTGTGAAATGTTACCTTTCTGTGATTTACCTTATCACTTTTTGGGAAAGTTTTGTCCCACTCCATTGTCAGATTCAGTTTTTCTTCCATGATATTTGCCTCGCTTTCCTATTCTCGTTACCAGTATTTTATATTCTGATAAAAGCAATGGCAAATACTTGTTTTCTATTTCTGGTTATTCTTGAAAAGAATAACTGATTGGGTTATACTATAATAATACCAAAGTTAAAATAAGCGAGAGAACTGTGAGACAGAAAAACTCTGATTTGCGTAATCGAAATTATACAAAACAGAGCATAGAAGGAGCACAATATGGAACTGCGTGTATTGCGATATTTTACAGAAGTAGCCAGAGAAGGCAGCATTACGGGTGCCGCCAGAACGCTGCATATCTCCCAGCCGATACTGTCGAAGCAGCTTAAAGAGCTGGAAGCTGAGCTTGGATGCAAGTTGTTCGTCCGGGGCAACTATAATGTACATCTGACAGAAGAGGGAATCCTCCTGCGCAAACGTGCGGAGGATATTCTGGACATGGCGGACAAGACCATCGGGGAATTCCAGTCCTTAAACGAAGTGACTGGCGGAGACGTGCGGATTGGCTGCGCGGAATCCTGGCTGATCCACCATCTTGCCGGCGTCATCAGGGAATTCCGCCTGCAGTATCCGGGCCTGCGTTTTCACATCACCAGCGGTGACACACGCGTAGTGGTGAATGATCTGGAACAGGGGCTTTCCGATTTTGCAGTCATCGTGGAACCGCCCGACCTCACGAAATACAATTACCTTTCCCTGCCGGGAGGCGACACCTGGGGACTTCTGATGCGGACAGACAATCCTCTGGCACAGAAAAATGTGATCTTCCCAAAGGATTTGCAGGGCGTTCCGCTCATCACCTCGCCCCAGTCCATCCACGCCGACCTGCCCCGATGGTGCGGGGAAGCTGTCGATCAGCTGAACATCATCGGAACTATCAATCTGTTTTATAATGGTTCCGTCTTTGTAAAGGAAGGTTTAGGCTGCCTGCTGGTTTTCGACCGCCTGGCTGATGTCGGACCGGATAGCGGCCTGTGTTTTCGACCGCTGTCTCCGAAACTGGAAACAAAAATGTACATCATCTGGAAAAAATATCAGGTTTTTACACCCATCGCGGAGAGACTGATCAACTTACTGAAAGAACGGTTTTCCGAAAACCCGAGTGTGTGAATTTATTTCTGTAAATATATCAGATCTTCTATGATAAGTT